>NZ_WXWO01000037.1:0-21641 GCF_009904845.1 Vibrio sp. V38_P2S17PM301
TGCCACGCGTTGCGAATCCCTCTTGAACAATTTGTTATATCCGTTCTTAATTGACTTTCAGAACCCTTTTTAGAGAAACATTTCGCGCGCAAATTGATACGCCTCATAATGTGAAAAACCATTCGCTAGTGCGTAACCTGTTATCACCGATCTCCAGCAATAATTGTCATGAGGCTCAAAACCCCCACTTTTGCTTTCTACATTTTCAATAAACGACTTCTTTAATGCTAAAAACTTCTCTTTACTTACCAAATCTTGTTCTTTAGTCATCGAATACCAAACCTTTATCCATTAAATCCATAGCAAACATATAAGCTTTACCTTGCTTATAGCCATGTCCCATCGCATACCCAGCAGCCATTGAAAAAGTACTTAATTCCGCGCCTGGGTGCCAAGAAGCTTCCTGCTCTAACACTTCTTTTATAAATTTATCTTCCATGTCAGCAAAACTTATTAACGTCATTTGCTCTCTCTATAATTAAAATTGAATACGTAAGGATATAACGCCCGCTTAAGTGGTGAGCAACGCAACCACAACACTCAATTATTGCACCGTAAACACAAAAGCCAATTCAAACCAAAACCGCCAAGCGTTGCGAATCCGTCTTGAAGCGTTTGTTATGTTTGTAGCTAAAGAGATAGGCACAATTCTATTTCACGATCTTCAACTAAGTGACCTGTTGGCACAAAACCGCAATTTACGTAGAAACCTTTGGGGCTGTCTGCACTCGCAACAACACTTGTATAAAGAGCGAATATTCCAAACTCATTAACCAAGGCCGATTTCAACAAATCTACAGCAATACGACCATAGCCCTTTGACTGATAAGATTTGTCTAGCATGAGCCTCCAAAGCTCAAACTTACCTGATACAGTATCTGCGCTTACTAAAATAAACCCAACCGGTTTATTTTCGAAATAGACACCCTTAAACCAAGGAAAGTTCATAAAGTTCGCTTCAGCCAATGAAATAGCATTGCTATCGACATGATTTAACTGATTTGGAGCAACTTCCAGCTGGCAAATCTCATAAAAACTGTCGTAAATTATACTTCTAAGTTCGAGGGCCATACTGCCAATTTCCTTCAAAAACATAACGCCCAATTAAGGGGTGAGCAACGCTACCACCCAACCTAACGCATTGTACCGTAATCACTAAAATTGAAGTAGAAGCAAAAATGCCAAGCGTTGGGAATCCCTCTTAAATTGCTTGTTATGTTCGTAGCCATTTGTACATGACGTGGCTATCAACTAACCCTAGATGAGCATGCTTATATGCCTTGGGAATTGTACCTATGATTTGAAACCCTAGCTTCTCCCAAAGCTTCACCGCAACTTCATTGGTAGAGACCACGCTGTTAAATTGCATCGCATCAAAGCCAAGTCTTAGAGCTGTTTCCTGAGAATGTTCACACATAAGGCGTGCAATGCCCTTACCTCTAGCTTCGCTAGAAACCATGTATCCAGAATTACATATATGGCTACTTGGCCCCATTGCATTTGGCTTGATGTAGTAAGAGCCCAGTACAACGTCATTTTCTACGAAAACAAAAGCTTTCAGGGGAGATTCACACCATAAAGCGAAGGCTTGTTCTAGCGTCATATTTGGGTCAAAGGCATAAGTTTCTTGTGCCTGAATTACCGCCAAAAATGTTGGCCAAAACGACTCAAAATCGGCTTTTGTGATTTCCCTAATCATGAAATTCCTCCTAGAACATAACGCCCTGTTAAGGTGTGAGCAACGCAATACCAAAGCCGCCGCATACCACCTTAAACACTAAACGCAACGCATAGTAACAATGCCACGCGTTGCGAATTACTCTTAAACAGATTGTTATGTCTTTGACCCAAATACGCCAGCTAAACGAGAAACCATAGGCTTCAGCTCCATTGGTATAATCGACAACCAGTTGTCAAAGCATTGATAAATGTCATCAATCTCTGAAGCATCCCACTTATTGAAGTAACTCAAAGCTAGCCACAATCTAGGGTTAGCTTCGAAAATCGGAAGTAGTTTAATTGCAATTCTAGTATTGGCTTCTCGCATATATTGGTCACGTTCTAAATCTGCAAGACTTGCCCTAAACCAATCTAAAAACTCAATACCCTCCAGCAACTTATACTTATCGTCACTTATCCGATTCTCTGCATATTTATATAAAGCGCTACTATAATCGCGCCAATGCTCGTAAGGGGCTGATACTTGCCATACTTCAGACATCCGTCTAAGTGCAAAAAGTGAAGCTAACTCACAGATTGTTTCTTCAAACCATTTTGTTTTAGGGTTTCCACTAATGTAGTTTGTTCGTATATGACAATACTCATGAGCAAATTGATAAGAATGCTGAGCCCAAAATAAGTTTTTTGAGCTTAACAGAACTTGATATTCACCATTTTCCCCTCGCGCATCAAGAACCATAGGTCCTTCAATAGGATCGTGCTTTACTACTATATCTGACTCGATTTTTGACTCGAAATATAGGTCCATAACATATACCACAGACTCTAGTACTTTTTGTAAATCGACAACTTGAGCTTCACCCCAATTAAATGGGTTAATCAGTATACTCATTATTTTCCTCTAAAAAGACATAACGCCGCGTTAAGTAGTGAGCAACGCCACCACGAAACCTAACCATACCACCTTAAACACAAAGCCCAACGATAGAATGAAAAATGCCATGCGTTGGGAATCTGTCTTAAACGCTTTGTTATGTGCGTTTTATTCTCATTACTTCGCAAGTATTATTTCTGGGCTATGCATCTTCCAAATAGAATGAGCTTTGACCATTTGCTCTTTAAGTGAAATTATTGGAGGCAAATATCCATTATTTAATAATGACTCAGCTACTTGAGCATCAGGAATATGTATCTGTGATGCAACTGATATGGCCTTAGTACTTTGATCCAGCCCTTTGCTTAGTTTTTCATTTTTCAAAATATCTCCAACAAATCGCCTCATAAGCTCTAGCGCCCGTTTCGTTTTATCTCTATACCCCAAATCATGTGCATTCCGGCTTAACTCTTGGTAATCACAGTCATTAGAAAGCCTTTGAAAATGTTCTATTACAGGTTTACCTGCGTAAGACTTGTGGACAAGCGACGGTGATTCAACCAACTCATAAGACGTTAGAATGCCCTTCAAAACGGCTAAATTGCCCCGAGATTCAGGAGCACGTGAATGCAGCATAATAAGCTCGATGCACCCTTTAAACGCCTTTAAGTCAATGTCCAACTGCAGTTTGTATTCAACCGCAGCATAGAATTGTGTCAAGTAAGACATTACAACAGTTACACAATTGAATAGCTCTTCATTTGATTTAGCAAAGCTATTCTTTTTAAACCTATATTCACACCCTTCGTATTCAATACCAAACTCGTCCAAAATAGGTGCCAAAAAAGAAATAGCTAATCTTTGACTTTTTGCTTGATCAACCCAATTCACTCGGTCATTAAACGCTCTAGGAATAGATTTTACGAAGTTATCACACCGAAAATTAAACGAAACACTATATGCCGCCTGAGATATCAGTTCTTCTGCAATATATGGAAGAAAAGAACCATCTCTTGATGCTCCCTTAACATTGCCTATCTCGTAAGACCGCATTGGAATTGTACCCATATCTATAAGTACATTATTAAAAATGTTAATATCTACCTCCTTACTATCATTTGCATATCAAGCACATAACGCCTTGCTAAGGTGTGAGTAACGCAATACAAAAGCTACCGCACAGCGCCTTAATCACATAAGCCACCGCAAAGTAAAAATGCCACGCGTTACGAATCACTCTTAAGCAATTTGTTAGTACATGCGCTACTTCTATTTATGCGCTCCAAGATATTGAAAAGTGGCATAATATGAAAGGTTTTGAACACTGAAGTGAGACGGGCAGCTACAAAACTTAAACTCGGTTACGAGACGAAAGCTGGCTAGAAGAAAAACGCACTGAACTCCCCTACTTTTACTGACTTCAAATGAGAAAAGGATTCGATCCTCGCACTTCGACGGCAATACCAAAGAAAGACAATGCTGACTTACTAAAAGCCACGAAAAAGAAGAAGCACCAAAGAAATAGGCTAAGAGTTAGAAACCGTAAACGGCGAAATCAAAGCAAACACTCCGCATATAGCGCCACCGGAAAGAACGTGAAAGGTACAAGCTGAAAGGTGTAAAGACGAGCGCCAAAACAGATAAACACCAAAACTTATGACCTTTGATGTCAAACCCGTACTAACGCCGCGTTAAGGGGTGCCGGCACGCAATACAAAAGCTACCGCACAGCGCCATAAACACTGAACCCAACGCATACTAAAAATGCCACGCGTGCCAAATCCCTCTTGAACGCTTTGTTATACGCATGAACGTTTAAGCCAAGATTTTATGCCAAGCCCTACTTTGAAGCCATGATTTTTATGTGCTTTGATGCACTTACGTCAGGCTTAGACTTACCGCGACTTGCCACTGAAACCACTTGGAGCAAACCGCGCCGCAGAAAGCGGACCTGCAACACCAAAAAGCACTTTTTGGAAAGACAATTTCACAATGAGGACTTTCCACAAACTCACTGAAACCACGTAACCTCACCACACCAGAGAAAGCGCCCTTTCGGCGAGTAAATCAGCTTTTAGAAAGACAAACTCACAGAGCTGAGTTTCAGCAAAAAACGCCGCCTAGAATGACCCTGAAAAATCAGCACCAAAGAAGAAAACCACCGATAAACGGTAGGCCAAAACTCAGCCACGGACCGGAGAAAACGAGAATTGAAACTGGGAAATCACGACGCCCAAAGACCAGAACCCAATGCTGAAAATTGCAATTTTTGACCTGAATTTTTAGGCTTTCTTCATATAGCGTATAACGCCGCGTTAAGTAGTGAGCGACGCCTACACCTAACCTAAACCATTACACCGTAAACACAAAACTCAATTTGAACCAAGAATGCCATGCGTTGCGAATCTGCCTTAAACGCTTTGTTATGAGGCAACTCGAAGCGACAGAGAAAGGAAGTTTTCATCGCTTTCAGTCACCTCATATCCAAGAGATTTATAAAACCTTACCGCTGACTCATTTCGAGTAAAGCTTGATAAGGTTACGTAACTACGCCCTTGTTCTCGCGCTATTTCTTGAACCATATTCATTACCCTTTCACCCAGTTTTTGATTTTGAAATTCTGGAAACACAATAAGTAAATGTACATGAAATGCATTGTCGTAAGGCTTGAAGCATAGCATTCCAACTTGTGTGTTATTGAGATAAACCCAGTGAAACCAATGCGGCTCATAGTCACTTTTTAAACGATTGGCCTGAAACTCGTCACACCAACCAAAGACGGCATCGACATGCGAATAAATCCCCTGTTTCACAACAGAAAATAGACTTTCAAACTCATCACTTTCTATTTGTATTAATTGAATATCCATATGCCTCATAACGCCGCATTAAGGTGTGAGCGACACTTGGCTATACTTGAGCGAAGCGAAAATGCCAAGCGTTGCGAATCACTCTTAAATGCTTTGTTATGCCTATATTTTATTCATGCTCATCTAACTCGTAGTTGAGTACACTACCCATATTGCTAAGCAAGCCTAATTGTTCAAATCTATCTGAAACATCTTCTAGTTCTTCATATAAATGATCGAGCTCTTCGGTGACTGAGATTTTCTTTAGGTCACTTCCCATAGCTTCGAGGTAGTCACCTAATAAAGCCACATCAAAATCTAATGGGTCGATAGCCCTTATAAATTCAAGATGCTTTGAGGTTTCTTGAGTAGAAAGCATAAAAATTAGTAGCTCTTTCCAAAGAACATTTTCATGCTCAAAGCTAAACTGCTTACCTAAAAGCAATTTGTAAGCTTTAGATCCATATCGGACTTCATAGGTATAAATATTCTTGGATTGAGCCGCTCTTCGGATGATATCGTAGATTTGTAGAATGATCTTTGATAGCAACTTACCAATGTATTTTTTAACTTTATCTGTATTTCTATAAATACTATCTTCGCCAAATGTTGGAACTTGTTCAAGCGTGAAATTTTTTGAAAGGAAGGAGACCAATGCCTCTTTCTCTTTAGCCATTTCATGTATAGTTTTCAAACAATAACGATCATAACGAAATGATTTATAAAACCTTGTAAGAAGAGAAATAAACTCGAGGTGAGCTTTCCCCAAATTCATATCTCTATGGTTTTTTAAACGAGCTAGCAAATCTGCATGATTATGGGTAATTAAGCTTTCTTCATGGACTTCAGGATCGGTATTTTCATCAAACTCAATTAGAATAATTGCAACCTTTAGAAACCTCTCCACACCAACGGATATATTGTACAAAAAGTTAAATACATCTGTTTCGTAGGCAAAGTTTTCCATTTGATCCAAATTTCGAAGACCGTCATAAATGAATGTACTAGCCACATCAATTTCGACACCTAACTCAAAATTCTGCCAAAAAACTGCTGGCTTCATATTTTTCCTCCTAACCAATATAGGCATAACGCCCTGTTAAGGTGTGAGCAACGCAATACCGAAGCTCTCGCATACCACCTTAAACACTAAAACCAACGCATAGTGAAAATGCCACGCGTTGCGAATCACTCTTAAACAGTTTGTTATGCGATTAGACCCACCTAACCTGAGTAACTTCAGGTTCAGCTCTCATTCTGGTCGTACCTAACTCAACGAATAGTGCATACCTATAATGGAGATCCGTTTTATAAGCACGAAGTTTGAGCATATCTTTGCCACTACCAACACTTGATGACGATTTTTTAAACTCAATTACCAGTAAATTATCATTATTACTGCCCCTACGGTGAACGATAATATCCGGATAAACTGTCATTGCATTATCATCGAATACAGTGGTGTCTTCTGTACCAATATACAATTCCTTTGGGTCATGTCCATCTCGATTAAACTCACAATCAACATCATAACGCTCGAATTGTGCTTGCAAGTACATACCAATTCGATGAGTAAGAGAACGTTCATTCGCATTAACTTCTAACAAATATCGATCACGGTCGATAAATTGTCTAAGAGAGGCAATGACCTGATCTGCTACTTCTGGGTTTTCTCTAAGTGCCGTTTCAATTTCTTCGTTCATAAATTCTCAATCGCATAACGCCACGTTAAGGGGTGAACAACGCCACCGCCTGACCTAAGCCATTGTGCCATAATCACAAAAGCCAAACTTTGAACCAACACTGCCAAGCGTTGAGAATCCCTCTTGAACGCTTTGTTATGTGCGTGCTAAACGGTAGCGCCTTACAGTGCCCTCGCTTTCACTTGTGTAGTTGCCAAGATACTCACCGCCACAGTTTTCGATAACCTTTTGGGACGCTGGATTGTCAACTGAACAAGTAACAATAACGGAATCAGTGACAATATGGTCTCGCACCCAAGCGAGAAGAAATGAGGCTACACCTTTACCACGAGCTGACGGTCTAGTTTCGTAGCCAACATGCCCAATGACATTTTCTACGTTGGCATTAGTACCTTTACGAACTCGAATAGCGCCTAAGATTTCAGAATCAGATACGCAATAATAAGTCGTGCTGGGTAAATAACCGTTTGGTAACTTAGAAGTTGCCTTAGAACGTTCAACCAAACCCGATAAATAAGCTTCAGGATCTCGCTCAACGCCGGAATATTTAGGGATACCCGACTCCAAACATTCTTTCGCGTAACTTGCTAATATTGGAGCTAAATCTGGACTCGCTTCTACTACTTCCATGTCAATTATCCTCAAAAGCACATAACGCCCTGCTAAGGGGTGAGCAACGCAATACCGAAGCCGCCGCATACCACCTTAATCACTAAAATCAACGCATAGTAAAAATGCCACGCGTTGCGAATCCCTCTTGAGCAGTTTGTTAGCTTGCAGACCCAAAGGGTTGATTTTACGTTATTTTAAACTTTGCGAACAACAAACTTTATGTGCTTTGATGCACTTAAGTCAGGCGTAGTCTTAAAGCGGCTACTCAATGAAACCACGTGGAACAAACAACGCCGCAGAAAACGAACTCACAACACCAAAAAGCACTTTTGGAAAACCAATCTCACAATGTGGACTTTCAACAAAGTCACTGAAACCACGTGAACTTACCACACCAGAGAAAACGTCATTTCAGCGAGTAAATCGGCTTTTGTACCAACAAACTCAACGAGCAGAGTTTCAGCAAAAAAGTACGATTCAGTTAACCCCAAAGTCACCGCACCAAAGAACAAATCAACCGTGAAACGATGCCAATTTTGGATTTTCACCACGCTAGTTAACACTGAAATTGAACGCCGACACGACAATTTCGACTTTGAGCTTTTACCACTAGATCTTGCGATATAGCTGCATTTTCCCTCTTGCAAACTAACGCCGCGTTAAGTGGTGAGCAACGCTACCACTGCACTTAAAGCATTGTAACGTAAACACTAAATTTTAAGTAGAAGCAAAAATGCCGTGCGTTGGGAATCCGTCTTAAACGCTTTGTTATGCCTTCAGTCGTTCGATCATCTGTTTGTATTCATGAGCATGGTTACCCTTAAAGTTTGCCATGTCTGGTTTAGTTAAAATTCCACGAGAGCCTGTGATATGGCTTTTGATAACCTTTTTAGGTTTTTCACTCCAAGTAAGATTCAATGCTGCAAACTTTGGGAAAAAGTACATTTCCGAATACTCCGGCACATTGTCATGAATCCACCATGCCAAAGCTTGCCAATTTCCAGTCTCTTCGTAATAAGGTATAAACGAGTTAACGACAATACAAGCAGTAGCCCCCAAGCAACCCTCTTGATCCCTATAATCCCAGATATGCTTTCCATAATTCTTTTCATTGCTAGCACAACTGTATTGATTACCATTTTCTGCACCTTTCGCATTAACTAAGGGAGAACGATAACCTGATCTAATTGAAATCCTACCCAGTGCCTTTTCGATTGGTTCAAGCAATTGAGAGCATAGACTTTTCCCAGCTTCAATGGCCACATCTGGATAGTCTGGTATGTTTGGAATTTTCTCAATTTGTGAGATTTCGGAATATAGAAAATCCCGCATAAAGTAGCTGGGTGAAAGCTGAACCCTGCCTAAATCTTCAAGCTTTCTTACTGACGTCGGTGATTTCATAATTTCCCCTTAAAACTATCAGTCTAGGTGAAATTTGAAATAGAGGCATAACGCCGCATTAAGGGGCAGCAACGCGCTACCACTAAACTTAAATTTACCACCGTAAACACAGACGCCAAGATTTAAACCAAATTCGCCACGCGTTGACTGTCCCTCTTGAATGCTTTGTTATGCGTGATTTTTGACGTACTTTGCCATTGCTGTCTCTGAGACTGATAGACCATCGATTCTGTATTGGTCTTTGAACTCACCGACAACACTGAACCCTGCTTTAAGATAGAGGTTCTTTGCTGGGATATTTTCCGATAATACACAAAGATCGAGCCAGTCAATTTCTACTTTTTCTTCGCAGAAGTTTATGACTGCATCAATCAACCTTTGACCAAGACCTTGTTTGCGACAAGTGGCATCTACACCCATGCCAAGTAAAACTCTGTGAGAACGGCTTTCATCACCATGGTGACGAAGATCAATGTGACCTTTGATACTTCCAGAAGGATCTTTTACAACCCAAAGCTTCCTCCAGCCAGGAGACCCAAACGGATGAACAAACCCTTGGATAAATTTTTCTTTTGTTGGTTCTGGAACTTCTTTTTGCTCTCTAGACATTGGTTGGAAAAGAGGAATTTCTCCATTGCCATTTTCAGACAGCTGATTTTCAAGATAAACAAAAAATGATTTTAAATCCGATTGTTCAGCTTCTACTACTTCCATCGACTACTGTACTCCATTAATTACGCATAACGCCGCGTTAAGTGGTGAGCAACGCAGACCACCAACCCCAAACCATTGTGCTGTAAACACTAAATCCAAAGCAAACCAAAAATGCCAAGCGTTGCGAATCCGTCTTAAACGCTTTGTTATGTACGTTTTACCGAGCGCACTGGTACCCAACCAATTTCACCCGTTAACCTCGAAACTCGATACCACTCATTAAGTTCGAATAGCACTGACAGTTTTTCGCCAATGACAGTATTAAGCTCAACATTGTCATAGTCTTCAAGCAAGATACCTTCAGAACTTCCTTCAATCTTCTCGATATATTGAACCGGAGCCCAACCCTGCCCCCCTTCGACACTGGTTATAAAGATCCAGTTGGGAAACTCGTCGTCAATTGTACCTAGAGCTACTTTGTCACCTTGCTTCAAATAAAACGGATTGGGATATTCTGAAACGTGTTTTTCAGTAGTAACAACTTCCATATTTTCTCCAAAGTACATAACGCCCAATTAAGTAGTGAGCAACGCGCTACAAAAGTTACCGCATTACACCTTAAACACAAAACTCACCGCAAACCAAAACTGCCACGCGTTGCGAATCTGCTTAAATTGTTTGTTATGCGATTTTTCGACAATGCTAAATTGGCTAACGAAAACATTACCTTAAACACAAAAAACTACAAACGCACATATGACTTTTTGTGATTCAAGAACCAACGGACTCAACATTTCGTAAAAAGGCCGCCACAAGCTCGGAACGCGGCTTTAGAGCGAAGATCTGGCCGTTACTCACACGAAACTCAACGAACCGAAATTTCAGCGAATACCTACTTTCCGTAAACTTGCCCTTTCCACACTTTGCGCCCGAAAACTTTCCACGACCAAATGCGATTTTTAATTAGGCAATTCCACGGACTGTGACATGTTTTACTGTTTGAGTGATTCAAGGATTTGAGCCGAAAATGCCAATTTGCCGAAACCAAAAAGCGAATTGCCAAAGAGATTAAATTTAGAGAAACCTGAAATTTTGCCTTGTCGCATAACGCCCTGTTAAGGGGTGAGTAACGCAATACAAAAGCTGCCGCATACCACCTTAAACACCAAAGCCAACGCATAGTGAAAATGCCACGCGTTGCGAATCCCTCTTGAACAGTTTGTTAGCTATGTTTGTCCAACATACTACGGAATTGGGCTATCGTATGCTGACTGAACACCTTGATACCGCTACTCTCTAACAACGTAGCAGTGACCCCAGACCCATTAACTTTGGTCCCACTAAACGTACCATCGTAAATATTGGAACTACCACAGGAAGGACTATTCTCTGCGAGCACTGCATATTTTATTTGTAGTCGCAGACACAATTCCAAGGCATTCTTGGCCCCTGCTACAAATTGAGTAGTGACGTCGATACCATCGTTTCCGACAACCTTCGAAAAGCCTTTTAATACATCAACACCTTTACCAGCGATTATTTCAGCAGGTGCTCTAGGAGTGGGCAAACCTGCCGATACTTCTGGGCAAAAGACCACAAGCTCTAGGTTTGATCGAAGCCAATGCAGATCAGGCTCAGGAATTGACAAGCAACTTGCATTGTATCGAACTTGATTTCCGACTAAGCACGAGCTAACTAAAACTTTTTCCAACCAGAACTCCTTTGTATGCGAAAAATAGCTAACGCCCAATTAAGGGGTGAACAACGCCTACACCCAAACCTAAAGCATTGTGTCATAAACACTATATTTGAAGTAGAAGCAAAAATGCCAAGCGTTGTGAATCCCTCTTAAATTGCTTGTTATATTTAGTCTGCGATTTCAAATATGGAGTCAATGATGATAGGTAAATTACCCCTTACGGACATGGCTCCAAAAACTGAACGAGCATGAATACCCTTTTCACCAAACACGTCTGCCATTAAATCAGAGCATCCGTCCAACACTTTAGGATGTTGTTCGAAGTCACTAGTGGCATTAACAAAACCTTGGAGTTTTACAACTCGGACTACTTTGTCTAACGAACCCAGTTCGAGTTTAACCGCCGCCAAAATATCTAAACCCGTAGCTTTGGCAAAAGTGTAACCTTCTTCTGTTGTGTATTCTTGACCTAACTTACCCTTCGGCACTTTGCTCAAGCCAGCCACCGGTCCTTTACCTGAAACATAGAGTAAGTTGCCAGTTCTCACACAATTGCAATAACTACCCTGAGGATCGCTTGCTTGAGGTAACTCCAACCCTAGCTCTGATAGTCTCGTTTCGATGTCCATTTATCCTCCATGATTGAACAAAATATAACGCCGCGTTAAGGGGTGAACAACGCCACCACCTGACGCAAACCATTGTGCCATAATCACAAAAGCTAAACTTTGAACCAAAACTACCAAGCGTTGAGAATCCCTCTTGAACGCCTTGTTATGCGTGCGTTACCTGCATATTTTTAACCAATCTTTCTCAGTTGGCATCGTATCAAATTTCGGTATACCGTCATTTATAAAACCCACGTCCCAACTAGCGTGAGAGCCAACATAAACATGAGCAGAAACTTTTGTATCCACGGGCTCGGACAGCAGACCAGCTGGCACCCAATATGAATCACCGCTTGAGCTGATATTCGGTACTGGGCTACCGCATTGACAGCAAAACTCAGATTTAAAACCTGAGCTTGTAGAAAATGACCTAATTTGATGTTCGCCGGAACGCCACTTAAAATTTGATGCTTCAACTATCAACGCTGAATTTGATGAAGAACCCGATACCTTGCGACACAAAGAACAATGGCATTGATAGATGGGTGGCAATTCGCCTGACAACTCAAACGAAACCTCTCCACACAAACAGTTTCCTTTCAAATTTAATTCTTCCTTGTTAATTAGTGCGCATAACGCCGCATTAAGGTGTGAGCAACGCTGCCCCTCAAACTAAAGTATTGCGCCGTAAACACAGAACCCAACCTTGACCTGAAAATGCCAAGCGTTGGGAATCACTCTTAAATGCTTTGTTAGCAATCCGACTCAAACATCATTGGAATATCAACCATTCCCTGACGGTTTCTGATCCCTTCTGTGCGTTTAAAACCAAAACGCAAATACACGTTTTCCGCATTTACCGCAGAGTTAACAGTAAAGGCACCTCTATTCCCGTTTTTTATTGCTTCTTCTTTAATCGTTTCCCACAATTTTCGGGAAAGTCCTTTACCTTGAAAATTATCGTCTACGAATAGATGATACAAGTGTGAGTTGTCTCGAACCCCAGCCACACCGACCACTTCATTGTTCGTAGTTACTGCGACAACATAGTCATAATTTGTGGATAGACATTTTCCAATGCTTTCCTCTGACATTGAATCGAGCAAAATACCCTGGACAGACGCATCACAAGTTGGGCAAACATATTTTTCTGTTAAAGGTAAAATCAATTCACTAATTGACTTCGCATCACTGATTTCTGCTTTTCTGATATTGATGCTCATTATTTCTCCTGATTGCTAACGCCGCGTTAAGGGGTGAACAACGCGATGCCACCCAACTTAAACCATTGTGTCATAAACACTAAAGCTAAACTTTGAACCAAAACTGCCAAGCGTTGAGAATCCCTCTTAAACGCTTTGTTAGCCCGAAGTCAACGTTGCTGTAGAGTTCAGAACAATATTGGGATGCTTGGACAGAGTAAAGCTATGGTGTGCGATAATCGAAGGTGCATCTAAATGAGGTTTACCGTGTGTTGTATGAGCATCCTCTATCAAGGTAACTTTGTAGCCTTTGCTTGCAGCACTAAACGCCGTTCTATCTATACAAAATTCTGTTGAATAGCCACATATAAGCACATGCTCAATCTCATTTTCATCTAGATACTCTCTTAAGTTTGTATCATGGAACGAGTCTGGAGTTCTTTTGCGAATCTTATAGCTAGAATCGTTAATTGTTAAATCTGAAAACAGTTGCCAGGCATCACTTCCTGGCTCGAGTACTCCCGGGATTTCATGTTGTATAAATACAATTTTAATTTCAGACGAGCTAGCGTAACCCAACAATTGCTTAATGTTGCTTATTACACATTCAGATAAATATGGAGGATTGGTGGAACCAAAAACTCCATTTTGAACATCTACGACTAAAAGTGCCGATTTCATATTACTTCCTCCTAGGGCTAACGCCCAATTAAGGGGTGAGCAACGCTACCACCCAACCTAAAGCATTGTACCGTAACCACTAAAATTGAAGTAGAAGCCAAAATGCCAAGCGTTGGGAATCCCTCTTAAATTGCTTGTTATGTTCGTAGCCATTTGTACATGACGTGGCTATCAACTAACCCTAGATGAGCATGCTTATATGCCTTGGGAATTGTACCTATGATTTGAAACCCTAGCTTCTCCCAAAGCTTCACCGCAACTTCATTGGTAGAGACCACGCTGTTAAATTGCATCGCATCAAAGCCAAGTCTTAGAGCTGTTTCCTGAGAATGTTCACACATAATGCGTGCAATGCCCTTACCTCTAGCTTCGCTAGAAACCATGTATCCACAATTACATATATGGCTACTTGGCCCCATTGCATTTGGCTTGATGTAGTAAGAGCCCAGTACAACGTCATTTTCTACGAAAGCAAAAGCTTTCAGGGGAGATTCACACCATAAAGCGAAGGCTTGTTCTAGCGTCATATTTGGGTCAAAGGCATAAGTTTCTTGTGCCTGGATTACCGCAAAAAATGTTGGCCAAAACGACTCAGAATCGGCTTTTGTGATTTCCCTAATCATGAATTTCCTCCTAGAACATAACGCCGCATTAAGGGGTGAACAACGCTACCACCCAACCTAAACCATTGTGCTGTAGACACTAAAGCCGATTCAAACCGAAACCGCCNGTAAGAGCCCAGTACAACGTCATTTTCTACGAAAGCAAAAGCTTTCAGGGGAGATTCACACCATAAAGCGAAGGCTTGTTCTAGCGTCATATTTGGGTCAAAGGCATAAGTTTCTTGTGCCTGGATTACCGCAAAAAATGTTGGCCAAAACGACTCAGAATCGGCTTTTGTGATTTCCCTAATCATGAATTTCCTCCTAGAACATAACGCCGCATTAAGGGGTGAACAACGCTACCACCCAACCTAAACCATTGTGCTGTAGACACTAAAGCCGATTCAAACCGAAACCGCCAAGCGTTGTGAATCCCTCTTAAATGCTTTGTTATGTCGCGTCCCCAATGTTTAACGAAAACTCTTTATAGCGTTCAACAAATTCCCGAGCTTCAGCCAAGTCAATCGGATAAGGGACGGAGTCATTATTGTCTCTGTGTGGTCTTATCTTTTGAAACCGAAAGCCATGTGATACTAAAAACCTGATCTTATCCCATTGCTTTTTGTCTGATTGTTTAGGTGCTTTAAAATAGCGTCCAAGATTGTATGAAACATTACCGCAATTTGGGCAAGGTAACTCATTGGGAATACCCTTGGATAATTCGCTGTCACGCTTAAAAGACTTGCAACACTCTAAACAAGCAAATGAAACTGTGTAACTACTGCTCAATTAAACATTTCCTCCTAGCTACATAACGCCCTGTTAAGGTGTGAGCAACGCAATACCGAAGCCGCCGCATACCACCTTAAACACTAAAACCAACGCATAATAAAAATGCCACGCGTTGCGAATCACTCTTAAACAGTTTGTTATGTTTTACCACAAGCACATGATTTAATTGAGAAAGAACTGCTATTTCTGACTGGCTTTCCGAGCTAAACCACAAGGTAAGAACCGACTTGGTCACCAAAGGCGACCAACCTAAAACCAGTAGGCCCACTTCCCCTCCCTACAACCAATAGCTCTCGAGGGTGCGGACCTTTCTGTATAACCAGGTATCTAATAACTAGTAAGGAATTTATTTTGCCATACGTTCTTCACACTGCTTAGCGAATTGATAATCATCCATTGTACTTGTTTTAACCTTATATTTTTGCACTAGCTTGAATGTTGCAGAGTTTTCCTTTTTACATCCCTCCCCTTGAGCTTGAGCACTTAGATAAGGCTTATTATTTATAATTGAACAGCTAGTTATTTTCGCTCGATTCATTATTCTCGCATTAACAACAGTACAATCAGGATTGCCATCGAGTTCTTCATTATCTCTCGGACCTTCTCCTAATTGAGAATCGGAAGCCGTAGAAGTATTACATTGCAAAGGTTTTCCTTTTGCTGCATGAACTCCGAAAGTTAATACCTCTTCTCTATGATACTTCCTCTGGTGTTCTTTCTTTTTCTCATTTATACAATTAATAATATCTTCTGTAGTCGCTGCATAGGCTGTTGGAGAGGCACTGGCCGCACCAATAACAACAAGGGTGCAAACAGCGAGAGTATTAACATCTTTCATTTTAGACTCCATGGTTTGAGTTTACATAGTATTAAAGACTAGTCATAAACCTATGAATGCCTATATGAATATTTCCTATATGGGTATAACCTCTATGCATATAGATGAATACAAAATTAGCTACATAACGCCGCATTAAGGTGTGAGCGACGCTTGGCTATACTTGAGCGAAGCGAAACCGCCAAGCGTTGCGAATCACTCTTAAATGCTTTGTTATATTTTTTTTAGATCGTTCTTAAATGAACATAGAAAATTCTCTAACTGCATAGCGTCTAACTTTTGGATTGGTTCAGGAAAATCACTAAGTTCTAGAGTATCCTCTAGCGATGAGTCTTCCGGTAACAGACCTTTTTCTTCCAAATATTCAGCCCCTACACGAGTGCCAGCATGTAAGAAAACTTTTGTCGGTTTGAAGCCCAAAAATGCCGATATGCGTATTGCAGCATCATAAATGGACAACTCACCGAAACCAGAGACTTTAGCTGACTTCACGATACGATACACATCATCAAATGATTCAGCCGCTTCAAGCTGAGTTGTCTTGAAAGTTAACTTAACCGCCATACTTGATAGAACTGAATTATTCACCCCTCTAAGATTACCTTTTTCATCTTTAAATTCTTCTTGGTGGTTGTGTTTTAATTCATATTCTTGAGATTCGTAGAGAATTTTAAACTTTGCACTACAGCCGTTAACAATAGCTGACTTTAAATTCGGCAAATTTCGATAGTAGTTTAAATATGCGTCTAAAAAATGAGCTCGACTTTCAAATTCAAACCATTTTCCTAGGTCTTCCCCATTTGCATCTTGCGGCTTATACAGCTTGTATTTTTTACTAAAATACAGCTCAACAATAGACTCTAACTTACTCAAATTTTCCATCAATACTCCTTAAAAATATAACGCCCAGTTAAGGGGTGAAGCACGCAATACCAAAGCTGCTGCATGGCACTTCAACACCAAAACCACCGCATACCAAAAATGCCACGCGTGCTGAATCCCACTTGAACTGTTTGTTAGCACGCTGCCCTCGAAGCCTTTGACACACGCCAAGACATTGAAATATAGCACGAAATTTATGGTTTAAAACACCAAAACCAAATGGACAGCTGCCAAACTAAAAACAAACGTCAAGACGTAAGTTGGCTAGAAGAAAAACATGCTTAACTGCCCTTTTTCACCGCTTTCAAATTAGCAAAGGATACGGGCTTCAGAATTGAACTACCGCGCCAAAGAAACGCATTTTGGGTGATAATTTCCCAAAACTAAAGAAACCACACCAAAGAAATAGCCCGAAAGTTAGAAACCGTAAACGGTGAAAGCAAAGCGAAAACGTCACATCTAGTGCCACCGGAGCGAACGTGAAAGGCACATTTGATCAGGTGTAAAGCGAGGAAAAGAAACCAATAAAAACAGAAACTTTTAGTCTTTGATGCCAACCCCGTGCTAACGCCCTGTTAAGGGGTGAGTAACGCAATACAAAAGCTGCCGCATACAACCTTAAACACCAAAGCCAACGCATAGTAAAAATGCCACGCGTTGCGAATCCCTCTTGAACAGTTTGTTAGCTATGTTTATCAGAAGGTTTGCTTATTTCAGATTTGACTAGCTCAAGAACATTGATTAACTCTTGAGTTACACCATTATGTATATTCAACTTTTCACGCTCGACTAGCAATGCAAATAAAAGAGCATATAAAAACAGAATTGGTAACGATGCCCAAGTACTATTTACTATATCAAGTTTATCTGCAATGGAGCCTATTGCTGACAACAAGCCAAAAGAAGCAGCGAGTAAAATAAGAAATGAACCTCTTCCGATAATTTTTTCTTTGTGATTTTTTAAATACACAATTATTTCTGAAACTGAATTTTCGTCATATACATCAGCGTCTTTCAAGTCACCTACAATGCATAGCTTACAGTCGTTCATAAATTGAACTTCATTAGCAAGCAATTTAGTGTATGTTTCGGTTTTCCCAAAAGTCCGACCAACAAAAAGTTTCAAGCCAAACCATTTCTTTTTCAGAAACTTAGTACGCAGATCGTCATAATCAGTGTAAATTTTTGATAATATCTTTTCCACAAAATCTCCTACAAATAGCTAACGCCGCGTTAAGGGGTGCAGGCACGCAATACAAAAGCTACTGCACAGCACCATAACCACCTAACCCAACGCATACTAAAAATGCCACGCGTGCCAAATCCCTCTTGAACGCTTTGTTAGTTTTCTTGTTCGTGACGCGACTTTTCTTGAATTGAAACCCAAACACTCCTTTCTAAGCGATTAATCTCCTCTATACGATCAAGAAAATTACCAACCACCTGATTTTGTGTAATATTTTCCGAATACAACGGCCCTATTCTGGATTTGTAATAAATGAACTCTGATTTCAATCGTTCAGATGCCTCTGCCCTAGATACCCACGTTTCATTGAACTTAAAAAGTGCTTGTATTGAGGCAGCTATGGCGGCCATAGCTGGTAAAACAGCTTCCAGAAGATTATATGGAGCGTCTAACTCAGCCAAAATTACTATTGGCGTTAGAGCACTGAAAAGAATAGTAATGATCTGGAAGAGATAATAAAAAACTCGACTAGACGTTTTATGTTTATCAAACCAATGTAATAACTCCCAGTACCGTTCTTCTACATTCTGAGATTTGTTATCCATTTCTTTCCTCCGTGAAAACTAACGCCGCATTAAGGTGTGAGCGACGCTTGGCTATACTTGAGCGAAGCGAAAACGCCAAGCGTTGCGAATCACTCTTAAATGCTTTGTTAGTTCGTTACTTTGTGCTGTCACTTTGACCTTTATATGGGATAGTATCTTTTTCATCCCAAAAATCTAAAATCCTCTCGGATTCAAGCTTTTGCTTAACGCCCTCGATAAAGTCAATTTGCTTTTGATCCCCTGAGTCTTCTGCGTTCTTTTGAATAGCCTGAAACAATGTTTGTCTCATTGAACTTAAAACCGAACGTTTAATCATGGAAGCTTTAATTGTGTCGAACGCAAAGCGAAACGGAAATTCATTTTCTCTTATCTTTTCAATTAATGCCAAATATTCATCAGTTACGTCTTCCCATTGCTCACTCTCGTCAGCAAGACGGTCAAAGTGAGCAGGAGCTGTTTTACTAGGTAATTTTTCATCAAGGAGCGGAACTCCTGCTTTGTCATAAATTTTGGCAATTAGCTCTGAACAAAATGAGCTGTCCTCTTCACCACTTCCCATATATTTTTTGTTATAGCCTTGTCTCAAGTAATATAAAGCAGCTTTCAATAACTCTTCTTGCTCTTGTTCAGTTATTCCTTTTAGGCGGATTACTTTCCAGTCATCCTTTATATCTTCAAGTTCATCAAGAAGAAAAACAAAGTGAACACCTCCATCGTTCGTAGAATGCACCAGTGAACCATCACCTATACTCAACTCTACATGACTAGAAGCTACTCCGTTATAAATCACTTTCTGCGCATTAACCAATGCAGAAGAAAACTTACTACCACCCCTGACGAGAAAAATATCGCCGATCATTTAATATCTCCTTAAGAACTAACGCCCAATTAAGGGGTGAGTAACGCAACACCGATGCTTCCGCATACCACCTTAACCACTAAAATTAACGCATAGCAAAAATGCCACGCGTTACGAATCCCTCTTGAATTGTTTGTTAGCACGCTGCCCTTAAAGCCTTTGAAACGAACCAACGCATTGAAATATAGCACGAAATTTATGGCTTAAAACACCAAAACCAAACGGACAGCTACCAAACTGAAACAAACTTCAAGACGTAAGTTAGCTAGAAGAAAAACATGCTTAACTGCCCTTTTTCACCGCATTCAAATTAGCAAAGGATTCGAGCTTCAGGCTTTAACAGCAGCTTCAGAGAAACTAGGTTTTGCCGCAAATTTCTCAGCGCTAACGAAACCACACCAGAGAAATCGCCCGAAAGTTAGAAACCGTAAACGGTAAAATCAAAGCGAAAACTTCGCATATAGTGCCACCGGAGCGAACATGAAAGGCACATTTGATCAGGTGTAAAGCTAGGAAAAGAAACCAATAAACACAGAAACTTTTAACCTTTGATGCCCAACCCCGTGCTAACGCCGCGTTAAGGGGTGAACAACGCCAACCACCCTACCTAAACCATTGTGCCGTAATCACTTAAACCGATTCAAACTAAAAATGCCAAGCGTTGAGAATCCCTCTTAAACGCTTTGTTATGGCTAACAACTCACGAATGACCTGCAAGATTAACCAACTGTTTTTAGATGAACTTAACACGTTCATCTAAGCACTCATTAGAACCCATTTCGAATTCGCGGCATATCCAAGGACGATTTTCATAAATTGTGCACATTAGAGTGTCTCTATCTAAAGCCGCACACCAACCATCATTTAATCGCATCATTGTTTCACCTCCATACTGGTCACGTGCGATGAACTCTTCAGGCACGCCAGTATCAGAGATAATCATAACTTCAAGACGGCAGCAGCAAGCTTTGCAGTTTGAGCAAGATACATTTGAGGAAGAAGGTGTATTAGTTGGTATAAGCATAAGTAACTACAGTTTAGTCAATTGTGCATGATACCGTAAATTTGATGCGAACAACCTTCATTTCTGAGATTGCTTACCTTGTGAGCCATAACGCCCTGTTAAGGTGTGAGCAACGCAACACCTAAGCCGCCGCATACCACCTTAAACGCTGAACGCAACGCATAGTAAAAATGCCACGCGTTGCGAATCACACTTAAACAGTTTGTTATATTTTTTGTTTTCATTTATCCAAAAATATACCAAGCCTATTCTGTAACTCATTAAACCGTTCTTTACTCTCTTCCTCGTTAGCACTTGGAATACCAGCGTCATTGGCAATGTCTTTAGTTGACTCTTCAAGCCGAACAAGGAGCTTTTTAAACTTACTCAAACTTGCATCATCGATCATGTTGTGCCGAATACAGCAATATGAAACAGCCTCTACAAAAGTACTAGTAACAATTCTGGACATCATAATTGAATATGAGCATGCTTCAAACGCTATTAATTGTCTTGCTTTCAATGGATATTGGAGAGTCATCATATGCAAAATTGTATCTTCTGCGGTCATATGACTAGAACCACTCAAACGATGATAGATTGAAAAATAATCTCCTGTTTTTCCGAGCTTTTCAAAACGCTTAAATAATGAGTTCCACCAAAGATCATTATACTCACTAGACTCTACTGAGAAATTGGTTTTAGCTAGGTCGACATAGTTAGCATAAGTTGAAATAGCATTAATACGACCGTCAATTAAAGGAATGATCTGAGATGCGTAATCTTTAGTAGATACTTCTACTTTCCACTCATTCAATTTACGGATGTGCTCGTCATACCATTTCGCCATATAAGCTGTAATAGTACGTTCATCACCATGCAAAGCCATGTACATCAGGTTTATAGAAGAC
>NZ_WXWO01000011.1:0-14349 GCF_009904845.1 Vibrio sp. V38_P2S17PM301
CTATTTTTTCGTCTTGACTCGAATAGTGTTTTAATTTTTTTCAATTAAAAAAAAGTCTCTCGAATACTGTTGGGTATCTTCACTGCATTGGTGAAGATTTGGCTGCTCGCAGGCCTGGGGTGAACACACCAGTTAAAGGGCGATTGCGGGTGAAACAGACAAGGAATGAGAGAAATAGGTATGAATCGTATTACTTTGTGCGCCGCGAGTATCGCAATGGCACTATCTGGCGCTGCGATGGCTGCACCTGCGGCTCCTAGTATTGACGTCTATGGTTCCAACAATCTTCAGTTTTCCAAGATAGAGCTGGCGATGGAAACCACCGCGGGATACAACCAAATGGTGAAATATCACGACCAAGCGGATATCACCATTAAGTTCAATCAGTGGAGTGGCACCACCGGCGACACCTACAAAATTTTATTTGATGGCGTGGAAGTGGCGACTGGCCCGATCACCGGCAGTCAAACGACCGCCAGTTTCAAATATGGCCAAGGTGGCTTATACCAGATGACCGTCGAAGCGTGTGATGCCAGTGGTTGTAGTGCCAGTGCGCCTGCTGAGCTGGTTGTCGCCGACACTGATGGCTCACATCTGAAACCGCTGACCATGAATGTGGATCCCAACAACAAAACCTACAACACCGACCCAAATACCGTTGTCGGGACTTACTTTGTAGAGTGGGGCATCTATGGCCGCAACTATACCGTGGACAATATCCCGGCAGACAACCTGACCCACATCCTGTATGGCTTTATCCCAATTTGTGGTCCGAACGAGTCTGTCAAGCAAGTGGGCGGTAACAGCTACAACGCGTTAATGACGGCGTGTAACGGTGTGCCGGACTACGAAGTGGTGATTCATGACCCTTGGGCGGCGTATCAGAAGAGTTTTTCGCAAGCTGGTCACGAGTACAGCTCACCGATCAAAGGCAACTACGCCATGTTGATGGCGCTCAAACAGCGCAATCCGGATCTTAAGATCATCCCGTCAATCGGCGGTTGGACACTGTCTGATCCGTTCTTTGACTTTACCACCAAAGCCAACCGCGACACATTTGTTGCGTCGGTGAAACGTTTCCTGACAACATGGAAATTCTATGATGGTGTCGACATTGACTGGGAATTCCCTGGCGGCGGCGGCGCGGCGCCGGATCTGGGTGATCCAGTCAATGACGGCCCGGCATACGTGGCGTTGATGCGCGAATTGCGAGCCATGTTGGATGAACTGGAAGCAGAGACGGGTCGCACCTACGAACTGACGTCTGCAATTGGTGTGGGCTACGACAAGATCGAAGACGTGAACTACGGCGAAGCGGTACAGTATATGGACTACATCTTCGCCATGACGTACGACTTCTACGGCGGCTGGAACAACGTGCTGGGCCATCAGACAGCACTCAACTGTGGCACGTTCATGCGCCCTGGTCAGTGTGATGGCTCCGGCGTCGATGAAAACGGCGAACCGTACAAAGGTCCGGCTTACACCGCGGATAACGGCATTCAGCTGTTGCTTGCACAGGGTGTGCCAGCGAACAAACTGGTGCTGGGTACGGCGATGTACGGCCGTGGCTGGGAAGGTGTCACACCTGGTTCTCTGAGCGATCCGAACGATCCGATGACCGGTGTGGGTAACGGCAAGCTGAAAGGCACTACCGCGAAAGGCGTGTGGGAAGAGGGCGTCATTGATTACAAAGGCGTGAAATCTTACATGCTGGGGCCAGATGGCACAGGCATCAATGGCTTCGAGTATGGCTATGATGCGCAAGCCGAAGCGCCTTGGGTGTGGAACCGTTCCACTGGTCAGCTGATCACGTTTGACGACCACCGCTCTGTGCTGGCGAAAGGCGCTTACGCTCGCAGTCTGGGGCTGGCGGGTCTGTTTTCATGGGAAATTGATGCGGATAATGGCGATATCCTGAACGCCATGCATGAAGGCTTGGCGGGGGATCCTCCTGCCAATCGAGCACCAACGGCTTCCGCTGGCGTTGATGTGACGGTGACTGGTCCGGCTAGTGTGACACTGGACGGCAGCGCATCGCGAGACTCCGATGGCACGATCGCCAGCTACCAATGGCAACAAGTGGCGGGTACGCCAGTGACGCTGACAAGCGCCAACACAGCACAAGCCAGTTTCAATGTGGCCGAAGTCGCTGCGACGGAAACCCTGACGTTCGAATTGACTGTGACCGACAATGATGGTGCTTCAGCATCGGATCAAGTGGTCGTAACGGTACAGCCAAAAGGCACTGAACCAGAAAATAACGCTCCGGTAGCGGCTGTCTCTGCGCCAGCCAATGCTGTCGCGGGTGAGCTGGTGGTGGTGGATGCGTCGGCATCCAGCGATGCTGACAACGATACACTGACGTTCAGCTGGGATGTCCCTGCTGGTGTGAATGCAACCATCGATGGCGCTACCCTGAGCTTTGTGGCGGCTGAATATACGCAAGACACATCGCTGCAGTTCACGGTCACCGTGAGTGATGGCAAAGTGGCCGCGTCGGCGTCAACCACGGTGGTCGTTGCGAAGAAAGACACCGGCGGCGGCACGTGCACTAATCTGTGGGAGACTGCGGGAGTGTACAACGGCGGCGATCAAGTTACATGGGCAGCGAAGGTCTGGGAAGCCAAATGGTGGACCACCGGAGAAGAGCCTGGAACAACGGGTGAGTGGGGCGTTTGGAAAGAGATCGGTCCGGCAGATTGCACGACCAACTGATCCCACGTTCAACATGTGAATTAAGAAACTCCACCTTCGGGTGGAGTTTTTTTATTGGCGGCTTTTAATTATGGTGTTATATATAGGTATAACACCATATCAATGAGAGGACCCAGGATTTGACGGAATGGCAGGATAACCAACCGATTTTTCGTCAATTGGCGGATCAGATCACCCGACAGATTCTGCAGGGAGTCTGGGCCGAAGGCGAAGCACTACCTTCGGTGCGGAGCGTGTCCGCTGATATGAAAATCAATCACTTAACTGTAATGAAAGGGTATCAACTTTTGGTTGATGAAGGTCTGGTAGAAAAACGTCGTGGTCAGGGTATGTTTGTCTCTGCGGGGGCGACGACCAAGCTGGCTGAGGCGGAGCGCGCCTCTTTTATCCAACAGCAGATCCCGCAGATTGCAGCCACATTAACTCGTTTGGGTATGCCGCTGGACGATTTCGTCGAGCTGCTCCAACCCCATTTACAAGGTGATCCATCATGCCGTTAGTCAGTGTGAAACATGTTTCGAAGCTCTATGCCGGTCGCGAAGCGACACAAGGTGAAGCGCTGCACGATATCAGCTTTGAACTGCGTGGCGGCCAGGTGCTGGGGCTTCTCGGTCACAACGGTGCCGGGAAGTCTACTCTGATCAAAGCGTTGCTTGGCGCACATCACTATCAGGGTGATATTCGCATTAACGATCTGGAGCCGATTGCGCACCGCGCAGAGCTGATGGCGCATCTTTCTTACATCTCGGATGTCAATGTACTGCCAGAATGGATGACGGTGGCTCAATTGCTCAAATATGTCGAGGGTGTGCATCCCAGCTTTGACATTAATAAAGCGCAGACGATGTTGGCCAAGACGGACATTGTTGCCCGCGCAAAAGTTCGGGCGCTGTCTAAGGGGATGAAAGTCCAGCTTCATTTGGCGATTGTGATTGCGACGGACACTCAGGTACTGATTCTGGACGAACCAACTCTGGGGCTGGATCTGGTGTACCGTGATACGTTTTATCGTCATCTGCTGGAATGGTTTCACGACGGTGAGCGAACGCTGATCATCGCCAGCCATGAGGTCGCTGAGATTGAACACCTGCTGACCGATGTACTGATCCTCAAACATGGCCATGCGGTTATGCAAAGCTCCATGGATGAGCTCAGTGAGCGTTATTTTATTTTGGATGCCAGTGATGATCATGCGGCGCAGATCCGGGCTCTGAACCCCTTATCGTCTCAGAAAGCATTGGGTAGTACGCGCTGGTTATTGGATGCCAGGCATGCTGCCAGCGTGGCCGACTTAGGTTCTGTTTACAGTGTAAAATTGGCCGATTTGTTTTTGGCCCTGCAAAAGGAGGCTGCGTGATGCGAGCGAGTATGGCGATGCTGGAAAAAGAGTGGCTGGAAAACCGGGTGGTGCTGTACATCCCGTTGTTTGTGATGATATGTGGACTGGCTTTGTTTGCCAGCCTGCTGACCAACGCGACCATTCAACACAATCTGTTTTTTGAACTGAGTTTCGGTGACAACAGCGGACCCTTTGATCTTGAGTTGAATGACAGCCTGAACACATTGGTCATGGGCGGGGCGGGGTTGGTCTCTTTGATATTGGCAAGTCTGTATTTTCCTAAAACGCTGCGCAAAGCGCGTCAGGAAGGCAGTTTGATGTTTTGGCGCAGTATGCCGGTCAGTGATGTGAAAACGTTACTGGTGAAGCTGGGGTTTGGTTTGTTGGCCATTCCACTGGTGTGTTCGGCTCTGGTACTGGCAGCCGATTTGCTGTTGTGGCTGTTAAACCTGTCGACAGACAATCAGCTGAATGGGTTGTATAAACAGGTGGCGTTGAGCTTTGTCCTCATGCACTGGCTGGAGTTCATTTTGCGCATGGCGTTAGTGGGGGTTCTGGTTATGCCACTGGCGCTGACCGCGATGGCGATCTCTCAGCGGGTCAATTCCCCGATCTTGGTGATGGTAGTGGCAATTTACGCATTGAAATGGATGTCGATCGGTTTGTTTGATTTTTACGGCATCAGCGATTTCTTCACGGCTATTTTCGCGTTGCCGATGCACGCGCTGCTCGGTTCGAATCCGTTGAACGCGGTGGCGGAAGCTGGAGCATGGAACGTCAGTCTGTATGTGATCATCGGCGTGATTGCCGCCATCACGAGTCTGAGACTGAGCAAAACTGTCGATTAATTCCTTTAAGAAAAGGCGCTGAGTATTCAGCGCCTTTTTCGTCCCCCCGCTCGGTTATGCGTTCAGCGGTCGATAGCCGAAGGAAGCCTCCAGATACCGTGCCAGCATCGCTTTATCAAACACGGGCTCCTCAATGGTGCTGCCACGAAGAAAACGAGCGGTGTTCTGGTTATCAAAAATATACGTATCCTGATAGAGCTCGACCGTGGAGAGTCCGTCCACCACATTGTCTTTAAACAAGCTAAGCAGCGGATATAACGGCGCGTTGCTATCTTGCTCCCATTGGGCACGCCACTCAGGGTAGGGCATCCTTTTCAATGACAGATCAAAGCTGTTATTCAATCGCTGAAAGAACGCTTCAAGCGAGAGGTTGTTGCTGTGTTGATGAATGAGATTGAACTTCAACCCCAGTGCTTTAGGGTTACGGCTGATGTAGGCGATAGCCTGGGTCATGTAATCGACCGTGGTCAGCCCTTCGTAAAGGTCTCTCAGCTGCGGCGCTGAGCCGGTCTGCAGACAAGTTTCAACTAGGCGCCCCCACCACTGATAGTTGGCGCTGACCCCGGTTTGGCTGTGGCACGTCGCGTAACCGAGGCGAAAGGTCATCACGGGCAAACCCGAGTGGGCCGCCTGATCCGCGATTTTCTCCATTACCCATTTGCTGCGCACGTAGCCGATGTCGGCGCTGACCGCCGCTAAGTTCTGATCAATATCATCGTGCTCGTACATGACGCGTTTGCCGGTAAACCGTTGTCCCCAGCTGTAAACCGAAATGGTTGAGAGCAGCACCAAAGGTTTGGTTTTGTGCTCTGCAGCAAAGGCGATGATTTGTTGCAGCCCCTGAACGTTGTCACGTCGCATGTAGGAATAGGGCTGAATAAAATTGACGGCACTGGCGCTGTGGTAAATCACATCGACTTGTTGACACAGCGCGTCGTAAGTGGCGTCCAGCAATCCCAGATGCGTATCCGCGATGTCACCCGCCAGCGGTTGGATGCGTTCCAGTTGATGTTCTGACAACTCAATTCGGTAGCGTTTCAGGACATCCAGAAGACGTTGTCCGGCATGTTCTGGTGAGCGTCCCCGCACCAAGCAACAGATATTCGCATTTGTTGTGCGGAGTAACTCGGCCAATAAATGAGCCCCGACAAAACCGGTCGCGCCGGTCAGCAGAATCAGTTGTGGCGCTGACAACTGATGGTCGTTGCATGGTGCTGAAATTTTCCATCCCGATGGCAATTGAATATCTTGCTGTAACACCTGAGAAGGTTCGCGATCCAGATCGGATGGCTGCGCATGACGTCGTGTTTCCAGAGCGGCTGCCAGGGCGTTGAGCGAGGGGTACTCGTACACATCCCGGACGTACGTTTTGATGCCCAACCGACGGCTGACTTGAGTGATCATGCTGACGGCCAACAACGAGTCCCCACCAATATCAAAAAACGCATTCTGAGGGCGAATATCATTTACCCCCAGTAACTCTGACCATACGGCCGCTATGGCAGCCTGTGTGTCAGTGAGCGCTTCCGACGGGGTCATAACCTCTGCGGCAAGGCGGGTTTCAAGATCTTGCGTTAACCGATTCAGATCCACTTTACCATTCTCCGTTAAGGGGAAATGGGTCAGCACTTCGATGAAGTTGGGTTGAAAATAGTCCGGTAGTGACGTTTTCAGGTGCTGACGCAGCTTGGTTTTAAGGTTGTCAGGCTCTTCCTGACTGGTGACAAAGGCCGCAATGCGTTTCGAGTGGGCAGATTCTGGGTGAATCACCCGTGTTGCCACGTGGGTGATCTCCGGTAGTTCTTGGACCACGCGGTTCAGCTCAGCCAGTTCAATCCGGTTACCTCGGATTTTAATCTGATCGTCCAGTCGGCCCAGATACTGATATTGACCGTTGTCGAGCTCAATCACCCGGTCGCCGCTGCGAAACAGCACTTCCTGGCATAATGTTGGCAGGCGGACGAATTTGCTCTGATTGAGTTCAGGTGCGTTGAGGTAACCCTGTGCCACGCCGGGGCCGGTGATGTAGAGTTCTCCGGCTTGGCCCCGTGCGACCGGTTGCTGTCGTTCATCAAGGACAAACAGACGTGCTCCGGCGACAGGGTAGCCGATGCTGGCTGGCTGATTGCGGCGACGACATTCCACCAGATGACAGGTGGTGAAGATTGTGGTTTCGGTTGGTCCGTAGTAGTCGACCAGGGTATATGGGATGCCTTGCAAGTCTACCGGACTGAGTTTCTCGCCGGCGGTAAACAGATATTGTAGGTTGAGATTGTCCGGCTGCGGTGCGGCGAGAACCTCCGGTACCATCACGGTTGGCACAAACGCATGGGTTAGCTGATGGTGAGCAAAGTTCTCCAGCAGCGCATGAGGATCGAGCCGGATATCGTCATCAGGCAGACAGAGCGTAGCCCCACAGCACAGCGGAGACCATATTTCCCACTGAGCGACATCAAAGCTGATCCCGGCCATTAACGACGATCGGCTGGCACAAGACATGGCGAAGCGTTGATTGTGGCAGTGGATCAGATTCCACAACGAGGCGTGGGAAATCATTACGCCTTTTGGTGCACCAGTGGTGCCGGAAGTGAAAATCACGTACGCCGTCATCGACGCAGAAACCGTAGTGGTTTTACGAGGATAGTGAGGCAATTTATCCAGCGTGTTGATGGCAATGAGCGGCTTATCGGTGTCGTCTGGCAGGATATCGCTG
Source organism: Vibrio sp. V38_P2S17PM301 (assembly GCF_009904845.1). Taxonomy (NCBI): domain Bacteria; kingdom Pseudomonadati; phylum Pseudomonadota; class Gammaproteobacteria; order Vibrionales; family Vibrionaceae; genus Vibrio; species Vibrio sp. V38_P2S17PM301. The sequence goes on from NZ_WXWO01000011.1 coordinate 7,619, forward strand.
CGACTGGTTAAGATCAGTGGTGCGTCGATCTGGTCGAGGATCGTCTGCACCCTTTTGTCCGGATAGCGTGCGTCAATCGGGACATAGGCAGCGCCGGCTTTGAGAATGGCCAGCACGCCGATGATCAGTTCAGCGTCGCGGTGAGCGATCAGTGGCACGAGATCGTTCGGCTTAACGCCCTGATGCTGGATCAGCCCGCACAGTTTGTCGCTGAGTTGGTCCAGTTGCTGATAGCTTAAAGTGTGCTGGGAGGTAACCAGCGCTGTGTGGTGGGGATATAAGTCTTTTTGATGAGCGAATTGATCGAGTACGGTCAGAGTCATAATGAACTCCTGTTGTGTTATCGAGAAAGGCAACGACAAGAGTGTAGGGTGATTAACCCTGTTTATTTTAAGGGAATGTACGATATAAGATCTGGCTCATAAAGGTAAGCGGAATAATCACGTGATTGGTCATTAATCTGGTTGGGACAATAAAAAAGCCGACGTTGCGCCGGCTTTGAACGTACGGACTTATCCGTTTTTTGGTGGTATGAAAGCCGTCAGCTCTAACTCTGGTCCGGTGTACTTCTCAATCCGTACCAGAGCTGAGTTGGCAGCGCAGCCGTTGGCCAGACGTGATGTCGGGATGTCGAGTGTCAGCACGTTCGCGCCGCCGTTTTTACAGATCCCGGTCTGTTGATCCAGATCTGGCCAGCCGCCTTCGTGGATACAAACGGAGCCCTGTTTGATGCGGTCTGTTACCTGAGCACCGACCAGCACCTGACCACGGCCATTGAATGCGCGCACCAGATCGCCGGTTTTGATTCCGCGTGCCTCGGCATCGTGCGGGTGAATCCAGATCGGCTCCCGGTTGGCAATCGCGTAGTCATCGCGCAGCTTAGCGTAGTTGAACTGACTGTGCAGGCGATCCGCCGCGTGTGCTGTCATCAACTGCAATTCATCCGGTTGGGCGTTGCCGGTGTATTCAGTCGGTTCCAGCCAGGTTGGATGTGGAGGGCAGTCTTTGAGGCCGAATCCTTCGATGGTTTTCGAGTAGATTTCAATTTTACCGCTAGGCGTGCCAAGTGGATTAAGTATCGGATTCTCACGGAAGTCGGCATATCGCACGAACTGGGCATTTTTCTCGTTCCACTTCATTTCGATCAGCTGATTCTCTTGCCAGAACTGGCTGAAATTCGGCATGGCGACCCGGGCTCCGCGTCCGCTTTGCTGTGCCGCTTTGTAGAAACCATACAGCCACTCCATTTCCGTTTTTCCTTCGGTAAAGACTTCGTAGCCACCCGGTTTGATCAGCTCAGCCATGTCAGCAAACACATCGAAATCGTTGCGCGCTTCGCCCTGCGGCTCGACCACTTGTTTCATTGGCACCAGATGTTGGTTGCTGTAGTCACCCGTCATGGTCAGGTCATTACGTTCAAACGTGGTGGTGATCGGCAGCACAACATCGGCATGTTTCGCGGCCGCCGTCCAGTAAGGCTCTGAAATGACGATTAGCTCAGGCTTTTGCCAGGCGTTGATCAGGCGGTTGGTGTCCTGGTGATGGGTGAAGTTGGCACCGCCTGCCCACCAGATCATTTTGATGTCCGGGAAGATCAGTTCATGTCCGTTGTGCTGGTATGGGGCACCCGGATTCTCCAGTGCTTCGACAATACGAGCCACCGGGAAGCTTTGCACTGCCCCAGACACCGCCCAATCATTCCCGGCCGACGAGCCGCCGCCGATCGAGGCTGAAATGGCGGGCAAAACGCCAGCGTCGCGTGCGGGGTTGCCGCCGTTGGAATAGTGGTAAGAGAAACCAAATCCACCGCCTGGCAGACCGATCTGACCCAGTATGGCGGCCAGTGTCACTAACATCCAATGGCGCTGCTCACCGTATTGCTGGCGCTGCATTCCCCAGCCGGCCATCAGCATTGTGCGGTTTTTGCTGAAGATATCGGCCAGCACGGTCAATTGCTTGGCGGGGACACCACAGATGCCGGCCGCCCATTCGGCGCTTTTTTCTACGCCATCTTCTTTCCCGAGCAGGTAGGCCTCGAACTGGTCGTAGCCGGCGGTGTATTTATCGAGAAACGCTTTGTCGTGTTTGCCTTGGACGATCAGCGTATGGGCAATACCCATCATCATGGCAACATCGGTCATCGGGTGCGGGGCTACCCACTGCGCATTGTCACCGAAAAACTCGACGGTTTCTGAACGAATCGGGTCGATCGCAATCACGGTTTTACCGGACTTTTTCAACTGGTGGAAAAATTCCAATCCGGCGCAGTCGGTTGATGTCCAGGCAATCTTCAGCGTGTTAATCGGGTTCAGCCCCCACAGAACCACGACATCACTGTGTTCCAGAACGACAGGGTAGGTGGTTTGCTGTTCGTATACCTCGATTGAGCCAACCACGTGCGGCATGATCACTTGTGCCGCACCGGTTGAGTAGTCACCCAGATGACCAGAATAGCCACCGGCCAGGCTCATGTAGCGCTGCAGCAGGGTTTGGGCTTTGTGCAAAATACCGCTTGAGCGCCAGCCATAAGAACCGGCGAAAACCGACGACGGACCATACTGTTTCCGAATGCGCATGTGCTGTTCGTGAATCAGTTTGTACGCGTCATCCCAAGATACGCGGACAAACTCATCTTTACCACGCAGACCCTGAGGGGCTGCCGGGTTGGCCAAAAATCCTTTGCGCACCATCGGGTATTTGACTCGCGCTTTGGTGTAGACCTGGTCCGGCCCGGTGCTTTGCAGGCTGTTTGGAACGGTTTGTGCCAGCGCATTGGTGGTGGACACCAGTTTGCCATCTTTGACTTCACACAGCATCGGCCCCATGCGGCCTGCGGTCAGAACACCAGATCCGCGTTGTTGGGAAGCGGCCAGTGAAACAGGGGAGAATGACGTGAACGCCAGCGCACCTGCTGCGGTCATTCCGGTACCTTTAAGAAAGCCGCGACGAGAGATATCAGTCATAGTTTTATCCTTCATATTCCTTAGTGACCTACCACATCTTTCGCGTGGTGCTGGAAGAACTTGGTGAGAATTTCCAGGTTCTGGTCGGTAATATCCGTCCGTTCCCCCATACTCTTCGCAACCGGACCCCAGGCATTCACCGTGAAGTGATTGGCCGGGATTTTGGCGTGACACGTTGAACAGTAAACATTGTCCAGCTCTTCCGCGTATTGCCATATTGGATCTAAGGTATCCAGAACCGGCTCAGTAATGTTGGCGGTCAGGGTGACTTCACGCCATTCATTCCCGTAAGCGTCGGCTTGGAAGTCCCCCGCTTGCAACGCTTTTTGCCCAGCATCGGTCAGGGTGGCGACGATGGAGCGCTGTCCTTCACCCATATACAGAACCTGTTCGGCTCCTTTCATCTGGTAGGCATTTAAGGTCACTGTGCGGTTATCACCATCGGCTTTAACTACGTCCAGTTTGGTGGTGGGGTTGATGGTACCAAGATCGCCCATCGCAATCGTCGTGGCGGGATAAACTGTGGTCGCACCCGGGGCTGTTTGCTTGGTAAAGCCTATCAGGGTATCGAAGGCTTTACTGTCGAGCTGAGCTTCCGGAGCAAAGTGAGCTACGCCTTTGTGACAGTCAATACAGGTTTGATTGTTGGCCACGGCGTATTCGTGCATTTTCGCCGCATCACGGGATTGTTCATATTGCTCCATGGCACCGAAATCGTGACAAGAGCGGCAGGTGGCGGAGTCGTTGGCACGGAATTGGTCCCACACCATTTCGGCCAGTTCTTTGCGGTGTGTTTCGTATTTCTCCGCTGTATCGATCTTACCAGTGACAAACTCATGGTAGATGTCTTTGGTGGCGCGGATCTTGGTCACCAGATAACTCATTGGGTCGGTTGGAATGTGACAGTCGGCACACTCTGCGCGAATCCCCTTGGCATTGCTGAAGTGAACAGAACCCTGGTACTCCTTATACGGTATTTCCATTGAGTGGCAGGAAAGACAAAATTCGGTACTAGAGGTGTAGTGCATCACCGCCGCCGAACCCCCTAGTGTCAGCCAGCCGATACCAATACCGACGGCCGCGATCAGTGCGATATAACGTTTTTTTATAGACATAGTTTTTAATATCTTCTAACAGATTTACACATTGCATCACAAAGTGTAGCCCTTTAGAGGTAGGTCGTGTTGACGCTGATCATATCCTTGAATAAAGCAGGGATTTTTTTGCAATTATTGCAATGGCTCAAAATAAATTTTTGATACTTATGGGATTTTATTGTTAATTACAGGTTTCTTATTCTGGATTCTGTCTATAATTTATCGCTATAAATCATCATTATGAATGCTTTATCGGCAGAAAACGCCGCACAGGTAAGCTGTCCAACGAAGTGAGAGCGGCCCATCGATGTCAGGCATGTTTTTGTGGTCATAACGGGTGCGGAGCATGCGGCATCAGCGCGGGGCAAGGTGACCGGTTTTGCACCAGATGACGGTTTCCTGTTTGACGAACAGATGGTGCGCGTTGCCTTGTGGATTGCGAATCCAACAACCTGACGGGTATGCCCCGAATTCATCGTTTAACGTACCGCTCAGCACCAGGATTTCTTCACCACCGCCATTGGCCGGACACCATTGCTCGCCCGCATTCAGCTTGAGCAATCGAACGTGTTCATCGCCGAACTCATGCAGTGATCGCTCCTGAATCCCCTCTGAATTGGTTTGCCAGGGGACGTTGTTGGTCGCGATACGCACCTCCGACAGATCGTCTTGACTGAACTGATTGAGTTTGACCAGAATTACACAGCCTTCCTGACTAAATGGGGCGTGTTGGCTACCGGGGGGATTGCGCAGATAACTGCCGGCCGGATAATCACCGTGTTCATCGGAAAACACACCTTTAAGCACCAGAATTTCTTCCCCTAAGGGGTGTGGATGGGGACGAAATGTGCAGCCAGGATCGTAGCGCACCACACTCGTCGTGTGGCCGGATTCCCGGGCCTCGCGCTCCAGTGGTTTACGCCACACTCCGGGTGCTGGACTGGACTGCCAGATCTGTTGTGCCGTGTGGATGACCACTCGCTGCGAAAAATCCATATTGAGATGATTCATGCTGCCTTACCCCGTTGCGGATTATGTTAAGGTTATCTCATATCGGATGGGGCTGCCGCAATTCTGCGCAGACAACGCCACCGCACAGGCAGTGAAAGGATCAGCATGAAAATAGGAATCATCGGTCTGGGCGATATTGCCCAGAAAGCATATCTACCCGTCATGGCGCAGTTAGAAGGGATCGAATTGGTGTTTTGCACCCGCAACCTCAAGACTCTGACCCAACTGGCGCAGCGCTATAGGGTAAACGAATATTGTCAGGATTATCGGACGTTGCTTAACATGCAAGTGGATGCAGTAATGATCCATGCCGCGACTCAGGTGCACGTTGAAATCGCCGCATTTTTCCTCGAACAGGGCATTCCAACGTTCGTGGATAAGCCGCTCGCAGACAGTGCAGAGGAGGTGGAGTCGCTCTATCAACTGGCCGGAAAAGTTAACCAGCCATTGTATGTCGGTTTTAACCGCCGTCACATTCCGTTGTTCAATCAACATGTGCCCGAACTGGGGCATCACCAGTGCGGTGAGCTGCTGGCGTTGCGCTGGGAAAAACACCGCCATGCGCAGCCAGGCGATGTGCGCACGTTCATTTTCGACGATTTTATTCATCCGCTCGACAGCGTCAATCTCGACGCCAGAGACGGCCTTGAAGATGTTCACATCACCTGGCAAAAGCAGGGCCATCAGCTTGGGCGCCTTGATGTGCAATGGCAAGCGGGGGAGACATTACTGCACGCTTCGATGAATCGTCAGTTCGGTATGACCACTGAAACGGTCTCGGCCGATTACCTCAATCGCGGTGTACGCTTTGATTCGTTCGTTGCAGGCAGAGACTGGCGTCAGGGGCAGGAATGCAGGTTGATGTTGCCGGATTGGACGCCGATGCTAACCAGTAAGGGCTTCGAAGCGATGATTCACGACTGGATCAGGGTGGTGGAACAAGGGCGTTTGCCTCATAAGGTGGCCGAACGTAATGTGGCCAGCCATCGGTTAGCGGACGCAGTATGCCGGAAAATAGAACAATTGTTTTAACTGAGATAAGAAAAAATAATACGCAATCATGTGCTTATTGTGGTGGCCGGAGTTTTGTGCTCTGGTTGCGCCGTGGTTTGATGAATCTTCACTATACTTTCACTGTGAACAGTGAGTAGACCAGTGGTTAGAGGACCTGAGGAGGCAACATGGAACTGCGGAATAAAACGGGTGAAGTTACTCATCTGGCAGACAATCTGACGCTAAAAGAAGTTAAAGAGATGGGATTTACTATCGACTTGTGCGATGAGTCTTACGATCCGAATGAACATTGGCAGGCGAAAGCCGATCGTTCACGCCAGCAAAGGCAATACCCTGACGAATAAACACGTAGCATAAACCGAGTCTCTTAGGCTCGGTTTTTTGTTGCCTCTCATACGTAACTCTCATTCCGTGTACTCCACCCTCCTCCATGTCTGTTGGCTCTTGATGCGAATAACGCCATTTTTTATTTTGTTATTGCCTTTAAATACATTTTTGTTAATAACGTTGTTGTTTGAGATGTCAATTTTATGCAATGTAAGCAGGAATATTCTTATTCGTAAGACAAGTAAGTCATAACCGAAATTTATAATTCTGACTTCGTTAGGTTTTATTTTAGCGTGTTGCTACAGGAATGGTCTTATAT
>NZ_WXWO01000067.1:0-14235 GCF_009904845.1 Vibrio sp. V38_P2S17PM301
GGCTAATGTATTTATATTAATAAAAGCTAATAACATCAGTTTGGTAGGGTTTATATGTACTTCTCGGATTTTGCTCGTCGACCGATAGATCATGAGCATCCCAGTGGCATTAATCCAAACGGCCTAGAAGAATTTGACGAAATTAAACGTCAAATCAACAACATCAACAAAGTTACTGGCCGTGTTTCATGGAAAAAAGTGGAAGAACTATCAAAACAGGTTCTGACACAACATGGAAAGGATTTTCGCTGCGCGTGTTACTTCGGTGTCGCTGCCACCAATAATCATGGCCTGAAAGGCCTGGTAGAAGGTCTTAACGCCATCTACGATTTATGCGTGGTGTATTGGCACTCCGGCTACCCGACGGAAGACAAGGCCAATGCCCGCATGTCTTCCATCGAGTGGTTTGTCGAATACGCGGAACGTCGCCAAAAACACATCAATCCTTCTGAGCAGGATCTTCCCCTTATTGAGGCAGGGCATCGATTGACCCTCAAGATAGAAGAAGAGCTGCGTCTGCACTACGGTATCAAAGCCCCTTCTTTAGGCGCGATTCGACGCATTTTTACGCAGTGGATTGAACAGCTCAAAACCGAAATGGCTAAGCGAGAAGAAGCCGTAAAACAACAAACCGCTTCTGTTGCTCAGCCAGCCCCTGCACCTCGCTCGCAGCCTATGATGAAGATGGATGTGTTACCCTCTCCATCACCGACATCTGCGACTCCAGTGAACGTCTCACCCTCTGCGGCTTCAGAGCCAGAAAAAAAGCGCTCAGGAATGGGTTTCTTCATGGCAGCTTTAGCCGTTGTGATTCTTGTTGCTCTGTTTAGCCATTTTGTTTATCAGGACAGAAGAGTTGAGGCAATGAAGACGCAAATAGAGATTGCGTCGATCAATCAGTTGGTACCTCTGGCCAATGCCATCAAGCTTGAGGACAATTCCACGAAACAAGCCATCAAAGATACGCTATTGCAACGCGTATCCGCGTTGGTAAACGGCTGGGATCTCGACCCTATCCGCGTCAGTCAAATTGATGACATCGGTAGCGTCACACAAACCGTCACTGAACTGTACCCCGATTCATCATCGGCGCAGTCTCTATCAGCAACATTCGAACAGAGCCGCGCGGACCTGGAAGCGGAATATCAGAAACTCAGCGCCGAGTTCAAACAAGCACGCACCGTATTTGCAAACGCCAAGGCGAAAAACAACGACAAAGCCAGCATAGAAAGAGCCTATCGTTACAGTAATACCCTCTTCCCTTTACTGGGCCGCATTGAATATGCCGCTCAAAATCAAATGCCGGAAGAAGTCGCAAAGTCTCAGCGTTTACTGAATATCTATCAACACAAACTCAATGAGTTAAAAGTGGAGCTGCAACAAGAACAGTCCGCCACCGCTCAATAACTATATACAACAACGTCAGAACGAAACTTAGATTATGTTCAAGAAGAATTTGGTTAGGAACCCAGTGTTTTTATCAACACTGTTGGCATTGATTGGGGTAGCGATCACCCTGACGGTGTATTTTGTCTGGTTTGCAGAAAGCAGTGCCTGGTACTTATACGGACCTTTGGCTGCGATTTTGGTCATCTACGCGATTTTCAACACAATTCTGTGGGTGAAGAAGCGCCGTCAACAAAAATCACAACAACTGGAAACCGAAGAAGAAACGCTGTCGATGGTGTTGCGTCCGTTGCTTCAGCGGGCCAGTAAAAAGTCGATTTACCTGATTTTGGGTAATAAGTCTTCCGGTAAAGCCCAGTTTCTGCACACTTCTAACGCGATAAAGCCGATGGACCGCCCCAACACCATCAAGAATGATTTCTTTGAATGGTACGAGTCCGACTCTGCTATCTACATCAAACCAGACCGCCGTCTGGTTTTTCAGGAAGTATCCAGTGCCGATTCCGCGCTGTGGCATACATTGGTCAATGAAGTCATCCGACTCCGTCCACGTAAACCGTTCAGCGGCTGTCTGTTTTTCATCGACTTTGAGTTTCTGATTGTCCATGAAGACGAGCAGGTCGATTACACCCTGACCGCACTGTTACAACGTTTGGAATACATTGGTCAGGAAACGGCGGCCGCCATTCCTCTTTATCTGGTGATGTCGAAACTGGATAAACTGGATGGATTTAAAGAATATGTGCACTTCAGTCCACTGAAAACAGCGATCGAGTACCTGAGCATTCCATTGAAAGATGCTAAAGGTGCGATGATCGACTACTTCAATGACAGTTTCACCAATCTGGTCAAAGTGATGGAGTCCAACGCACTGGATTCGTCCTCTCACTCCAACAATGTGGATGAGAAAAAAGCCATTCTGGCCTTTCCTAAGCAGTTTGAGTTGTGTCAGGGAGAAGTACGTAATGTGGTCGAACGGCTGAATAGTCTGAATCACGGCAGCTACTGTCTGGATATTCGAGAGGTGTTCTTCAGCTCCAACTTACAAGGTGGTAGAAAATACAACTTGCTGGCCAAAAGTTGCAGTAACTATTTCAACCTGCCAATTATCGCGTCGGAGCACTCTCACCTAAGTGAAACTCCGTATTTCACCCGCTTCCTGGTTGAATCGCAGATTCTGCCAGAAGCCGATTTCGCCGGCGAGAACAAGACCTACTTGCGTCGTATCCAACGTCACAGCTACCTGTCAATGGCTGCGAGTGTCGCGATCATTCTTGGCGGCGGCTATCTGTTGTTCCAGGTGCTGGACAGTAACCTGAATGTGATGAACCAGATGATTGGGGTAGAAGGCACTGAAGAAAGCGACGATCAAGTATCCTCATTCAATGCTCAATTGCTGAATGCCAACCAGTCTATCGCTCCGTCTTACGCGGCGTGGCTAACTGGTAACCAGGCGTTGGACCAAGAGCTATCGACGATGAAGATCAGCCGTTTGGAAGACACGACTAAACTGGCCTACAACACTCTGCTGGATGGTATCTCAACGAACCTGATGCCTGTCATTGAAAAAGGCTACCGTCTTGAGTTAACCAAAGTACAAGACAAACCTACTCGTGCTTTGCCGCTGCTCAAAGGCTACCTGATGCTGAAAGATCCAGCCAAGCGCGACATGGCGTATCTGCGTAAGAAAACCGCGTTAGTGGTCAGCTCACTGACGGGTAGCAACGAGATGACGGCACAAACCATGGCGTATCTTGATGCCTACTTCCGAACGCAGTTTGCCCCGGTTAATATCAATATGGATCTGGTACGTGCGACACGTCGACAACTGCTGTCCAACTCGAACGTCGATCTCGTTTACGCACAGATGCTGGATCAGGCAGATGAAATCGATCTGGGTACGTTGGATATCGAACGCGCCGTTGGCTTCGATTTTACTAACGTCTTCAACGACAGTGTCGACGAAAACCGTCTGACCATCAGCAAAGTGTACACCTCCACTGGTTTCACCACGTTCTATCGCCCACGTGTGGATCTGATGTCGAAGAACGTCATCGCCGACAACTGGGTGCTGGGCTTGTCAGATAACGTCATCCCTACCCAGCAGGAACAAGACAGCTTCAAAGAGCAGGTACGTAAGAAATACACCGATGACTACATCAGTTATTGGCGAAATGCACTCAGCGAGCTGAAAGTGAAGCGATACAACAACATTGGTGATTTAACCAATGCCATCGATTTGATTTCGGGTCCGTCATCGCCGATGACTACCGTTCTGAAGCAGGTGTATACCAATACACAATTCTCTCCTACTGGTGATAAGACCGAACTGCTGAAAAACAAAGCGCCTCTGTTGAATGATGCAGTGGAAGCGGCAAAAGGTGCGGCAGAAGACGTTGTCCAGCCGGATTACCTGCTGATGTCGCGTGTAGAACAAGCGTTCCGCCTGCTGAACCAACTGCAAGTTAACGAGACGCCGAACTCCCCTACCCCTTGGGAAGAGACCATTACCGCTCTGAGCCAGGTGCGCTCTTACGTTAAAGATATTGCCGACTCACCGGATGCCCAAATGGCCGCCCTGGCCGCAACGCGCAAACGGATGAACAGCTCGGAAGCCGATCCGCTGATCCGTCTCAAACAGATCGCTCAAAAGTCACCAGAACCGGTGCGTTCTTGGCTGATGGACATCGTCAACCAAACCTGGTCTGTTATGATTACCGAAGCATCTCAGGGAATTCAAACCAAGTGGTATAGTGAAGTTTACAGCAAGTTTAAAGAGATTGGCCTCAACAAGTATCCGTTCGATCTCACCGCAACCGACGAGATCTCTCTTGAAGACTTTGAGCTGCTGTTCGCTCAGGGTGGCATCATGGATACCTTTATCCAGCAGAACTTCGCTCCGTTCTACGACACCAACCTGTGGACACCGAAACGTGTCGACGGTGAGGTCATGCCATTATCGCCAGAACTGCTGGTTCAGTTGAAAAACTACAACGTGATTCGCGATACCCTGATCAATAAGAGTACCAACCGTTTCTATATTCCGTTCAGTGCTAAAGTTCTGGATCTGGACTCCAGTGCTATCCGCGCCACAATTAAGGTTGCCGACACCAGCATTAACTATTATCAGGGACCAAGCCTGGTGAAAGAGCTGCAATGGCCACCACAAAGCGGCGACTTCAGCGTCAGCATCACCATCCAGGATGTGACGGATGAGGGCAAGCAGCACGTATTGAGCAAAAATGGCCAATGGGCGGTGTATCGTCTTTTGGGCAGCTCGACATTAACAAATTCCCACAATGGTAGCTTCGTCAGTGATATTAAAGTGTCTGGCCGCGATCTCCGTATGCGCATTACTCCGCTCACGCAGAAGAATCCGTTTACGTTGCCTGAGCTGTACAACTTTACGTTACCCGAATCTATCTAATTATAAATAAACACATAACAATAAAAGCAACGCAAAGGCAGGATTATAATGTCAAATATGAATCTACAAGGCTTGGATAAGCTGGACCGTAAGATTTTGTCTAACCTTTTGTCAAACGGTCGAGAGTCCATTGCTAATTTGTCCAGAAACATCGGTTTATCGCGCACTGCCGTCGCAGAGCGCATTAACCGCTTGGAAAAAACAGGGATCATCAAAGGGTACACTGCTCAAATCCGCGTAGAAAACGAAGGACGTAAGGCAGCCAGCTACCTGCTGATATCATGTGAAAAGGGTAAGAAAAATGACGTTACGGAAGCTCTCAAAGAGCTTCCTGAGGTTCGTTCGACCAGTATCGTAGGTGGCACCTACGATATTATTGCGCTAATTGAGGCTCCCGATCTCCAGTCGATCCACTACCTGGCGAATGAGATTGAATCCTTTAGTGGCATCAAGTCACTGCATACCACGGTCGTACTACACCAACCTGTAAGCCGATAATAAAAAACCGCCGGAAACGGCGGTTTTTTTCGTCTGTTATACACTACCGATAAGCCGGATTTGAGTATCATCTTCCGTTGGAATACCCAGCCACGCCGTCTGTCCGAGCACATTACCTTCCCCTTGACCAAGACTGTTCTGAGGCACGGTATCTAACTTAACTCGCATTTTTAAATCCCAAGCCATCGGGTCTCTTAAAATAAAGCGAATCAAGCCCACCAGCGTCTCATGCTGCTTCTTACCTGGCAAAAACGCCTGATAGGTGGAGAAATCAATTTCGTCGATACACAGATTAAATTTACCCACCAGGTCCGGCATGCTCTGCCCCAAGTGAAAGTCCTGTCCGAGCTGACAATTCATCTGATTAAGCTGATTGCGCTGGCTAGGGTGTATCTCGATCCGGCGGAACACCCACTCCTCAATGTACACATTAGGCAGTGAGAAATAGTGCGCAACAATACCCGAAATCAGTTTAGGTGAACGGGTCCGGGTGGATAACTGGTTAACATAGGACAACAGCTTCGCTCTGTCCAAATCCGCCGCTTCTGCTTCCTGCATGACACTGGACAGGCCAAGTAAATGCAGCATACGGCTGGAAAACGGATCCTGAGCGCCACTCTCATACTGAATGTGGTAACGGTACTTTTTCCATACCCGATAAACCATCGAGACATAGCGGTTATGAAAGAAGTCAAAAAACTGCTTAACCGGGTTATCTTCTTCTTCCCTGCCTGCCAGCTTTTCCGTGTACGAGGACGGCAGAGGTGAGCTAGAGCCGTGGAGACCAAGAAAGTTGACCTCGACCCGGGTATAGGCTTCGTCAGCCATATCCATATGAGTGACAAAGTCCATATCACTCTTGGGAAAAGCCAAGCTGGCAGACACGCTAAAGCGAATGCGTTCCTGATGAAAGTACTTGTTCTCACCGACCCCGCTAAAGTCGACACTGCTGTCAGATTTATAGTGTTTTTCCAGTAGCGATACAGCCTGGAAAAAGCTGAACTCGTAAGCTTTATCTGAAATCTGATTGATCATAACACTGTCTGTTTACCAGGGAGACTAGGCCAGTGGTAGACTTCACCGGTTTTCTCATCAAAGACTTCCAGCTCCGTGAACGAGTTGAGACTCGAATAGAGACGGATAAACTCATTCAACACGCTGGCTAGCAGAAACATGTCACCTTCGTTCACAAAGTAGCTGGAGTTCACTATCAGATTAAACTGAGTACCACGCACAGCAACACCACGGAATACACGATCAATCGGCTCCATCTCCGACGAGCGTATCCCATCAAGACGGTGAATCGACGCACGGTGAGCCTGACGATCGACACGCGAATGAAAATCATACGTCGATAACAGAACTTTCAGCACATCGATATTGGCCAGTGACAAGTAGTTGAGTGACATATTAGCGATCAACTGCCACTGTAATTCACCGTTGATCTGCGGGCTGACCGACTGGGTCGGTTTAGTGATATTGCGAAACGTAGCGTAGGTTGGCGACTTGTGAGTGGTGTATGTGATGTCCCCGACTGACAGTCGCTCAGCGAGGTCTGCGTTGCTGCACACCAATTTCATGAGAACGGTTTCTGTGCCCAGATCAGCGATGCCGCTGTCGTGTGTGTGGAACGAAATATAACGCTCCAGACCACGGCCGTTGATGCGCTCGCCCACTTTAGTTTTGTAGAACTCACGCTTGTCACGCTGATTGATCTGATGCTCAAACGATTCAAATTCGATCAGTTTCTTGCGCCGACGCTCGCTTTTACTCCAGCTCTGAACCTCTTCAATCGAATAAACTTCGAAGTGCTCCTGACTGTTGGTCTGTGGACGCACTTTGTATTCGTTGCGACGATGCTCAAGGCGAATCGGATCCGCATCAATAGAGAACAAATTGACCGCAGGTGTACAGTGCAGTTTGAAGTGCTTATCTTTCAGCACAACTTCTGATGGCAGCGCACGTTTAAATACAAAAGAAAACTTTAGTGTCGATCGTTGAGGAATACCTTTTAACCATTCCAGACCTGTCACATCAAAGAACATGAACTTTTCAGGCAGAGAGAAGTATTCTTGCAGCAACCGGTAGCCAGAAAAGGAATTTTTGCTGTACGGCAAGATCGCTTCATTCTCGGCAAACCCAACCGGCTTGATCTGATCTGCACGCAGGCGATGCTTGTAACCACCACCGACATCCAGTTCAACATAATCCAAATACCGGAACAGCCAGAGATACAACGTGCGGGTGATATGCACTTCCCCGTGCAAATGGAAGCGCAGTGAGTCCATTTTCAGACGAGACAACTCCAGGCCATGCTCTGTCGACAGAGACACATCCACAGTTGAGCTGGTCCGGCTATTCGCCTGCTCAATTCCGGTCAGACGGACCGGGTATAAGTCGACATCATAACACGACCGGAACAGGCACTGCGTGCTTTCAACCTGCTCGCTGGCCATTTCAGCACCACGAGCAATCACCGTCCGCTCAGTCACGCTCCCGACATGGGGTGACAGTTCCGTAATGCACATCGACGGCACAGAGCGCATATAATGCGGCCAGAGCAGCGTCATCAGCGACTGCGTCAGCTCCGGTAGCTCATCGTCGATTTTCTCCCGAATGCGTCCGGTCAGGAACGCGAAGCCTTCCATCAGACGCTCAACATCTGGATCGTAGGTTCCTTCTGATAGGAAGTTGGTTAGCTTGGGATGGTATTTGGCAAACTCACTGCCTGCTTCACGCAGGTAGGTCAGCTCATCCTGAAAATATTTACTGCTGCTCACGAAAGCTTGCTCCTAAGACTAAACGTTAAATTGTCCGTCGACACCCATGAACACATTGATAGACATAGGCACTTTGCCGCCGTTGTGCGTCACTTCACCACTGATGCCAAAGCTGAGTTGCAACGGGTTGTGAAAATCATCCCGGTGAAACACTTCGATGCCTTTTAATCGTGGTTCGAACTTTTCAATCGTCGTGCGGATATTCTGCTGAATATGGCGCACCAGATTGGTGTTGGTGGACAGCACATCGTTGAAATCCGGCAGACCGTAGTCATTGTCTATCATTGCATTCCCCGCATGCGTATTCAGTAAGTCCGCGAGGTGTATATGAATGGATTCAACCAAATGTTGATGTGATACTACCTTTTCGTAGCAGTTTTTCGGTTCTCCGAGCTCGATACGCTCCAGAAGACGATAGCCTTTTTCCATACTGAACTCTGAAAAAGAGCGGCCAGCTTGCGCTGACCGCTTCTTATTGATAATGAAACGATCTTAGTTTTGATCCAGCTTACCAACCAGTGACAGGTCGAAGCTTGCGCCCATGTACTTGAAGTGAGGACGTACAGACATTGATACACGGTACCAACCTGGATCGCCTTCAACATCAGACACTTCTACTTTCGCAGCGCGCAGTGGACGACGACCACGAACTTCTGCTGGCGGGTTTTCCTGATCAGAAACATACTGACGGATCCACTTGTTCAGTTCGATTTCCAGGTCAGAACGCTCTTTCCAAGAACCGATCTGCTCACGTTGCAGAACTTTGATGTAGTGTGCCAGGCGGTTGATAATGAACATGTATGGCAGCTGAGTACCCAGCTTGTAGTTCATTTCAGCCTGTTTGCCTTCTGGCGTGTTCGGGAACACTTTTGGCTTCTGGATAGAGTTCGCAGAGAAGAACGCTGCGTTGTCTGAACCCTTACGCATGGTCAGAGCAACAAAACCCTCTTCTGCCAGTTCAAACTCACGACGGTCTGAAACCAGGATCTCTGTTGGGATCTTAGTTTCGATCTGACCCATTGACTCGTAGTTGTATACTGGCAGGTCAAACACCGCACCGCCGCTCTGAGGACCAATAATGTTCGGACACCAGCGGTATTTCGCGAACGATTCACTGATCTTTGACGCCATCGCGTACGCAGAGTTACCCCACAGGAAGTGGTCGTGATTGTCAGTCACCATCTCGTTGTAGTCGAACGCCTTGATCGGGTTGTCTTCAACTGAGTACGGGTTACGTAGCATGAAACGAGAAGTACACAGGCCCAGGTAACGAGCATCTTCGTGTTCACGCAGACCACGCCATTTAGCGTACTGAGGACCTTCGAATACCGCTTTCAGATCTTTCAGGTTAGGCAGCTCTTCGTAGCTGTCCAGACCGAAAAACTTCGATGAAGCAGACGTGATGAACGGAGCGTGAGACATCGCACCTACGTTCGCCATGTATTCCATCAGTTTGATGTCTGGTGTAGCAGCAGAAAGCTGGTAATCACAGATCACCGCGCCAACTGGTTTACCACCGAATTGACCGTATTCACGAGTGTAGATCTGCTTGTACAGACCAGACTTAACCACTTCTGGAGCGTCTTCGAAATCGTCCAGAACTTCGTCTTTCTTCGCAGAAATCAGTTCGATCTGAATATTTTCGCGGAAGTCAGTGTGATCCACCAGATACTTCAGACCGCGCCAAGTTGATTCGATTGCCTGAACTTCTTCATTGTGCAGGATTGCATCAACTTGCGTAGACAATTTTTGATCGATTTCAGCAATCATCAAGTCAACCAGAGACTGGTCAACTTTTTCAGATGCACTGTTGCTTAGTAGTTCGCCGATAAACGCTTCAACACCGCGCTTAGCAACATCAAAACCTTCATCGCTAGGCTTAAGGCGCGTTTCGTTTAGAATGCTATCCAGAAGTGAACCTGATTCCGCAAGGGCTGCTTCTTGTTCTGGAGCTTGAGCTTCTGCCGTCATAATATCCTCTTACTCTGCTTTATCCGCATCTTGGTTTCCACCAAGACTCAGCTCTTCTAGTAGTTTCTTGCGTGCTTCTTCGTCCTGAAGTACTGCTGCAATCTTCTTACGGAACGCAGGAACGTTACCTAGTGGACCTTTCAGTGCAACCAATGCTTCACGTAGTTCCAACAAGCCGTTCAGCTCTGGGACGTTCTTAGCAATAGTTTCAGGTGAAAAGTCTTTCATGTCTTTGAAAGTCAGATCGACTGCCAGTTGGGCACCTTCTTCATCACTCAGACGGTTATCAACGTTTACTTTCACGTTAGGCGAGTAGCCTTCCAGAACTTCGTTGAAGTTATCTTTGTCGATGTTGATAGGCGTACGTTCTTCGATTGGTGTCTCATCTGCACGTGCAGTAAAGTCACCAACAACCATCATACTCAGCGGCAGTTCTACGTCTTCTTGCGCATCACCAGTCGCTGGAACATAACGGATATTAATTCGCTCTTTAGGAGCTACCGAG
Source organism: Vibrio sp. V38_P2S17PM301 (assembly GCF_009904845.1). Classification (NCBI taxonomy): domain Bacteria; kingdom Pseudomonadati; phylum Pseudomonadota; class Gammaproteobacteria; order Vibrionales; family Vibrionaceae; genus Vibrio; species Vibrio sp. V38_P2S17PM301. The sequence goes on from NZ_WXWO01000067.1 coordinate 10,589, forward strand.
CCATCGCGTGACATAATTAGTTCCTTATCTAATCGTGTTACTAGTTATAAATTGTTTCCCACTCTTGATATTTTGCAGGTAACTGCTCCTTAGATGGATACAGCTCTTTGAGGGTTCTCTCGGTAAGAGAATCCAATTGCAAAGACAAATGTGGTTCCCAGCTGGCAAGATCCATTTCCTCACGTACTGTCCAGACCTTTTCCAGATAAGGCAGGCAAAGAGAAAATAATCCTACGCCGTGGTAGGCTTTTACCATTTGTAAATGCAACATAAATTGCCCTCGTCCTGAGCTATCAAGCTCCAGACGACGAGCAACCTCTGCCACACGTTCCCCCAAATTTTCGAGGGTGACATCGTCCATCGACAATGAATCATCTTCTGCAATGACGATGCTTGGCATCACCACTTGTTGACCAGAAGACATGCTATCGCTTGTAGACAACCAACCAAGCGTCGCTTCATCAGCGAATGGAACAGAATTTTTAAATGAAAGGGCTTCAAGGCCCGGCAGAGACTTAGCAAATTTTTGCGTCTCTTGTTTGACCGCCTGAGCGGCCTCATGAAGTTCCAGATTGTCGAGCATCTGGAACACCATGTAATGACCCGTCAACCAGAACGGCGCATCTGTTAGGGTGCGCTCAAGTCGCTTAACGGTATCAATATCACTCTCCTGTTTAGCTTTGTCCCGGTATTCCGACTGTTGATCAGAAGATACCGCCAGGCTCAACGGCGTGACGTTGTTTTGATGATCCGGCAGTTCATCAATGTCCATCCAGGTAAGGTGGCGATGAATCCGATAAGACAGCGGCGCAGTCGGCTCAGCCGCCAACATCGTTTCGGCCACTTTCTTTAACGTACGTTTTGAAGCCGTCGGTGAAGAGAAGTCGGTATCGACGTCCACTTCTTTGCGCTGCGGTTTGACCGGAGGTGGAGTCGGTGCCGCAACAGGCGCCGTTTTAACCGGTGCCGTCTCTGGTGCACGTTCCGGTTCAGAAGCGACGGGAGTCACGGCGGGCGCTTCTGCGACGGGCGCCGTTTGCGGTGCCACGTCAGAGCCCGCACGTTGCATCAATGCATTGATCGAGGTACGGATTTCGTAGAAGTCCGCTTCTGAATCACTGAAGACGTTATCGTAATGACGCTGCACTTCTTCCGTTAAATCATTACAACGAGAAAGTTGCTCCCAGCTTAACGCCTCTTGCTCGAGCGTCGGTTGGCTCAGTTTGATCTGATGATTTAACCACTCTACTGCACCGTCACGGCCGCGTTTACGGCTTGGGTAGAGACCAGTGCCAAAGCTTTCAATCGAACGCGCTAACAGGGTCAGGCCCTGTTCTAGCCCATCCACATTGGCTTCTTCCACCAGCGCACGGACCAGATAACATAACGCTTTAAGGTCTTTACTGTGATGACTGAGAACTTCAACAGCGTTGGTTTTAACGATATTCCAGTCGACCGTCTCCCCGAATAATGAGCCGAATTTCTTAACTTCCGACTCCATCATTTCATAGCTGAACTCGTAACGTGCATCATCACCACATGGCGAAGCATCGCTGATCGGAGCCAACAAGCTATCGATTGCAATCAATTCCATGCTTAGCTCCTGCCATCTACGTTGTAATCCAGCAACGCACGCTGTATCGCTAAAGCCCCACGAGCAGGCTTCGATTTCTGATGGCTTTGTTGAATAGCTTGTGACGCCATACGATTAAGCAACTCACTCACTTCATCAAATTTCTTCGGCGCGCTTTGTTCCAAATCGTTTAATGCCGCGTTCAGTTTCTGAGGCTCATATATGTTCTGTTCTGTCACCGTGCTAAATAGGATAAATTCACTTCTGGCGACGCGCAGCTCGCGAGCTTTGGCATTGAGCTGAGCAGTATTACCAAAGAACTTACGGGCAGCTTCAACTTCAGCTATCGCTTTGGAGTAATAATGCTTCTTGGCATTGTCATCGACCGACGCATACACTTTGTCAAGAATCAGGCTAGGTAGAATCTGGCTGTAGTAATACGCCTCAGCTTGATGTGATTGCCAGGCGTATTTGATGTACTGATCGACGTATTCGGCATTACCATCCAATACCTGTTGGGCGAGCTGATCATCTTTCTTACCAAGAAAATCCGTCAAGGTCTGGGACTGCAGCGCCACCGTATTTAGTTTGGACATAACATCCGTTAACTTACGATCAGCCTGTGGAAACAAGGCACCGTCTTGGTTCAGCTCTTCACGCAGTTTGACCAGATCACGACGAATGTCGCCTAGATAACCTGGTAACTGTGAGGCATCATCACGTTGCTCATACAGTGTCGCTTTATAATCCTCGTACACTTCCAACAGCTTCTTTTGTTGCACATGATAAGCTTCACGGTAAGGCGCCATGGTAACCAGATCGTTTGAAGAATCGCTCAGGGCGTTCTCAATTTTCCAAGGCGGTTGAGCAAGGAATGCGGCGGTTTGTGCGGGTTTGATCGTGCGCACGACTTTCTCCGGGCTGACCAGCTCAGACTTGAGTACTGGCTGCCAGTCCGGTTGTGAAGCATCATATAAGTAGGTACCCGTGACAGCGACAACACTGGCAACCATGGCGGCTTCCAGATATTTGAAACGACCAAAGGCGAATTTGTCTGAGCCACGGCGCTGGGTGAGCACCAGATCCGCGTTTCTCAGGTTAGTAAATATCGGCGCACTGTTGTCAGCTTTCAACGCATCTGCATCGATCTTCGCTAGATCTTGTGCAAATGAAATGGCCGTATAACCGTGAGCGCGTGGCTTATTGATTACCGTTTTAATTAACAACCAGACATGTTTTGGAATTAAGCGCGGGCGCTTGCGCTGAGTCAGTTGCTGGCACCAGGCATTGCCGTAAATGGCACCCAAAAACAGATGTCCGGTTAACAGAGCCAAGGAATAAACGTCATCCTGGGGCTTGGCAACACCGCTTTCAAGATAGAGAGGTGAGGCATATTGCAAGCTGGCTTCCGCATGACCTTCGGCTTCGTCGGTGTAGCGTGCAGCGCCAAAATCGATCAGACGAACACTGTCATCTTCACCGACAATCACATTCGACGGTTTAATATCGAGGTGGCAAACACCGCGAGTGTGCATGTACTCCAGCGCACCAGCCAATTGATAAATCAGCCAGGCAATATGATCGTGGCGAAAGCCTTTGGATGAATGGCGGGTCATTTTCTCCGCTAAGGATTCACCGGTAATCCACTCGTACATCAAATAAGGACGGTCAAACTCATGACCAACTTTGATGAATTCCGCGACACTCGGGTGTTGGGATATCTCAAGGCGGCTGGCTTCGCCAATAAGCATTGCGCGTGCAAGTTCAGGCGCTTCCTCGTTTACGACCTTGCAGCATACCTGTTTCTCTGGTTCATTTTTCTTTGCCAGATGGTACACCGTTGTTTTACCGTTTTTAGACGGCAAGGTATCGAGGACGTCGAATTGAGAGAATAGAACATACTCCAACTTGGGCTTATTCTTGTTTGCCACATGTTGTTCATGATGTTTTTTCTTTTCAATAGCTTTTACAACCAGACGATTAATATAGCCGTTGGTTGATCCCTGCTGATCAGACACGTTATTCTCTTAGCCAACTTAAAATAATAATTAGTGAGGCATATTAATTAGTGTTT
>NZ_WXWO01000041.1:0-13910 GCF_009904845.1 Vibrio sp. V38_P2S17PM301
ACATGATATTTACAATTCCATCGCGTGTGCGCTAAGCTCTTTTCGTCCCCCATTGGGACCCCCTTTCAATTCTTAATTAACTCTTGCAGTTGCCAGACCACAAGACGTTTTTATCAAATTGAAAGGGGTTATATAACTAACTTATAGCTGTAAGCTTTACGGAACCCCCAGCCTAGCTGGGGGTTTTCTCTATACAATAAAAAACCCTGCCGAACAGGCAGGGTTTGAACACTCGTTAATCAGAGTTCATTATGGCACTTAGTCGCGCAGAGCAGCACCGAACTTATCGGATACGTGTGCAACGATCGCGTCTACCGCGCCTGCGATATCGGCATCTTCAAGCGTACGCTCAACCGATTGTAGCGTCAGTGCAATCGCCAGGCTCTTCTTGCCGTCTTCAACACCTTTACCTACGTAAACGTCGAACAGTTTCGCGTCTTTCAGGAACTCGCCACCTTGCTCCAGACATGCTGCAACGATGTCACCAGAAGCAACGGTTTCGTCAACAACGACTGCGATGTCACGACGGTTTGATGGGAACTTAGACAGCTGTACCGCTTCTGGGATCACTTTCGTGTTGATCGCAGACCATTCGATTTCGAATACGATAGTACGGCCATTCAGACCAAACTTGCGTTCTAGCTCTGGGTGAACTGTACCGATCACGCCCACTTCTTTGCCATCTACGATGATTGCCGCAGATTGACCTGGGTGAAGTGCTGGATGCTTCGCTGCCGCAAACGAGTAGGCTTTTTCGTTCGCAGAAAGCTCAAGAATCGCTTCCAGATCGCCTTTCAGGTCAAAGAAATCCACAGTTTGCGTTGCCATATCCCAGTGTTCTTCACCGCGAGTACCGGCAATCACGCCCGCGAGCATTGGCTCTTGACGCATGCCGTTTTCTGCCGATTCACAAGGAATGAAACGCAGACCGTATTCGAACAGACGAACGCGTGGTTGCTGACGTTTTTGGTTGTGAACCACAGTATTCAACAGACCCTGGATAAGACCCAGGCGCATTGCTGACATTTCCGCAGAGATTGGGAATGGCAGAATCAGAGGCTCTACGTCTGGCACGATCAGTTTTTGCTGCTCTGGTTCAACAAAGCTGTAGGTAATCGCTTCCTGGAAGCCACGGTCAACCAGCAGGTTACGTACACGTTTAAGAGGAAGGTCCGCTTCTACGTGGTTGTGCATCTTAAGCGCAGCAACTGGGTGCTGGTTAGGAATGTTGTCATAACCGTAGATACGGCCCACTTCTTCGATCAAGTCTTGCTCAATCGCGATGTCAAAGCGCCATGTTGGTGCTGTCGCGATCCAACCCGATTCTGTTGCTTCAACAGTCAGACCAAGACGCTCTAGAATTTCTACTACGTCGGCATCAGGGATGTGATGACCAAGTAGGTTGTCTAGCTTAGTGCGACGCAGTGCTACTGTGTTCGCTGTTGGTAGGTCTGATTCAGATTCTACCGCGACAACCGGTGCCACTTCACCGCCACAGATTTCAACGAGCAGCTCAGTTGCACGTTCCATTGCGCTTGCTTGTAGTGCGAAGTCGACACCACGCTCAAAACGCATGGAAGAATCAGTGTGCAGACCATAGCTACGAGCGCGGCCACGAATGTGGTCAGGTGCAAAGAATGCACACTCTAGTAGCACGTCTTTAGTTTCTGATGTTACACCAGATTCTTCACCACCGAAAATACCCGCGATTGCTAGCGCTTTACTGTGGTCTGCAACCACTAGTGTGTCCGCGTTTAGTTCTGCTTCGGTACCGTCTAGAAGGGTCAGTTTTTCGCCCTGCTCTGCCATACGTACCACGATGCCGCCGTCGATCTTAGCCAGATCAAATGCGTGCATTGGTTGGCCTTGCTCTAGCAGAACGTAGTTTGTGATATCAACCACTGGGTCGATTGAGCGAATGCCACAACGGCGCAGTTTCTCTTGCATCCACAGCGGTGTTTCTGCTTGAACGTTAACGTTCTTAACGATACGCCCAAGATAACGCGGGCATGCTGCTGACGCTTTCACTTCAATTGAGATGTTGTCATCGATCGCTGGCGCCACTGGGTCAACCGCTGGCTCAGTCACATCGGCACGGTTGAGTACGCCCACTTCACGCGCCAGACCACGAATGCTGAAACAGTCTGCACGGTTTGCTGTCAGATCTACGTCGACCGTGACATCGTTCAGACCCAGGAATTCACGGAAGTCAGTACCGATCACGGCATCTTCAGCCAGTTCCATGATGCCATCTGATTCTACGTCGATACCCAGTTCAGTGAAGGAACACAGCATACCGTGAGAAGGTTGGCCGCGCAGTTTCGCTTTCTTGATTTTGAAATCGCCCGGAAGCACCGCGCCTACGGTTGCAACTGCAACTTTGAGGCCTTGGCGACAGTTTGACGCGCCACAAACGATGTCGAGCAGTTCGTCTTCACCAACATCGATTTTCGTTACGCGCAGTTTGTCTGCGTCAGGGTGCTGACCACATTCAACAACGTGACCCACTTTAACGCCAGTGAATGAACCGGCTACAGGTAGTACGTCGTCTACTTCCAGACCCGCCATTGTAATTTGGTGAGTAAGCTCGTCAGTCGATACCGCAGGGTTTACCCACTCACGAAGCCATGATTCGCTGAATTTCATAGTGATAAATCCCCTGGATTACTTGAACTGTTTTAGGAAACGAAGATCGTTCTCGAAGAACGCACGTAGGTCGTTTACGCCGTAACGCAGCATCGTCAGACGCTCAACGCCCATACCGAATGCGAAACCAGAGTATTTCTCAGGGTCGATACCTACTGCACGCAGAACGTTCGGGTGAACCATGCCACAGCCCAGAACCTCTAGCCATTTGCCGTTTTTACCTTTCACATCAACTTCTGCTGAAGGCTCGGTAAACGGGAAGTATGAAGGACGGAAACGAACCTCAACTTCTTCTTCAAAGAAGTTACACAGGAAGTCGTGCAGAATACCCTTCAACTGGGCAAAGTTGACGTTTTCATCAACCAGCATACCTTCCACTTGGTGGAACATTGGCGTGTGTGTTTGGTCGTAGTCGTTACGGTATACACGGCCCGGAGCGATGAAACGGAACGGCGGTTTGCCATTTTCCATCGTACGGATCTGTACGCCAGAGGTATGAGTACGCAACATCAGATCTGGATTAAAGAAGAAGGTGTCGTGGTCAGTACGAGCTGGGTGATCTTCAGCAATGTTCAGCGCATCAAAGTTGTGAAATGCGTCTTCGATTTCAGGACCGGCTTCTGTATTAAAGCCCAACTCACCAAAGAACTGTTCAATACGCTCAACGGTACGAGTGACTGGATGTAGACCACCGTTTTCAATACGGCGACCCGGTAGCGTTACGTCGATCGTTTCTGCTGCCAGTTTGGCTTCCAGTTCCGCAGTCTGCAGTGCGTCTTTACGAGCTGCAATTGCTTGTTGAACCACGCCTTTCGCTTTGTTGATCTCTTGACCAGCTTCGCGGCGTTCTTCTGGTGGTAGTTTACCCAGGCTTTGAAGCTGAGCGGTTAGCTCACCTTTTTTGCCCAGATACTGAACACGCACTTCATCAAGTGCGACTAACGAATCTGCAGATTCAATGGCTGCGTTCGCGTTAGCAATGATCTCTTCTAGATGTTGCATCGTTTCCTCATCTACCTATACCTACCTGCAAGGCAATAGATATAAGTGGTAGTGTCCATTCTGGGCAGGCTGCTCAACAGCCAGTACCCGACAGGAATCTTGGGTCTATAGATAGCTGTACATAGTAACGAATGACAAGGTCAAATCCAAACTGAAATCCGTTTATTTACCGCCTTTGGGTAAAATTTCACCTCAACACTTGATAAAAGTGCTTTTAACACCAAGTTAATTGGTAATTAAAAGAAAAAAAGGATTAAAAATGACTGCTGTAATTGAACCTATCCGCGCCGATCAAGACGCTGATATCTACGCCATCATCAAAGCCGTAGGTGCAGAGTTCGGTGCCGTCGGTGAAGGTTTTGGGCCATCTGATCCTGAAGTGCTGGCGATGAGCGAATACTACACTGCCGACAGACAAAGTTTGTACCTGGTGGCTACGGTTGACGGAAAAATCGTCGGAGGCTGTGGTCTGGCCCCGTTTCAGGGGTCGGCACAGACTTGTGAACTGAAAAAACTTTTTCTGTTACCGGAAAGTCGCGGGCTGGGTCTGGGTAAAGCGTTGGCCAAACGTTGTCTGGATTTTGCTTGCCAGCAAGGGTTTAAGCAGTGTTACCTTGATACACTGACGTCGATGAAATCTGCAATCCAGCTGTATGAAAAGCTCGGGTTTATTCATTTGAATAGTCCTCTGGAAGGAACAGAGCATGGTGGGTGCGATGTATGGATGTTAAAGGCGCTGTAAATTACAGAAATATCAACGAATTTCAACGTTCTTTCCCACCCCAAAGAGCACCGTGATAAAGCGCGAGTAACGTCTACTGGTGATGATTGGTTGGTTTGATCTGGTTCGCAAAAAATGAATCCCATTGACTGCGGGAAAGCATTTCTTGCCTTTTACCTTGATACGCTCAGACCTGTTATTTCGGTCTCTGGCTCACTCTTTCAACGAAATTTCACCTAAACACAAATAAGCAACAGATTGCTTATTTGTGTTTATTGCTTATGTTTTTATTGGACCTCACATAGAAAGGAACTCCAATGATAAACATAATACGCAACGTCATCTTAGCTTCATCTTGTATTGTCTCCTCAGTGGCTTACGCGCAAACCGCGTTGCCTGTGATCGCAGATGAAATCCCGTTCACCCTATCCTCTGTCGGAGCGACATCCACTTCGATGACTGTCGAGCATACCGATGCTGAATTCATCAAACTTCACTTCAAGAGCCTGACCTTACCTAAAGGCAGTGTGATTCGCCTAACATCACGTGACGGATCAGAGGTGGTTGAGTATTCCACCAGTCAAACCGACTGGTATGCGCAGTCTATTTTTGGCGACCAGATCACCATTGAGCTGATCCCGAATGCGCAGGGAGAAACCGGTCAGTTTGATATCGATTACTACATGGCAGGCAAAGAAACCGCCACCAGCTTTGAAAGCAGCAACACAACACTGTCGACCTGCGGCGTGAATGAGCGGAAAGACGTAGCGTGCTGGCAGGACTCACACGCCGAAAAAGTCGCCTGGTCGAGCCCGGTCGCCCGATTACTGATCGATGGACGCAGCCTGTGCACGGCCTGGCGTGTTGGTCCTGACAATAAACTGTTTACCAACAACCACTGTGTCAGCACCGAAGCAGAACTCAAAAATACCGAGGTGTGGTTCAACTACCAACGCAGCACTTGTAACGGCACGTTATCAGCCACAGTGAAAGTCATGGGTGACCAACTTTTCAGCACCGATTATACCTTAGACTACACTCTATTTTCCGTGGATGATTTCAGTAAAATTGAATCCTTTGGTTATCTGGGGCTGGATAACAGCGAACCAGTGTATGGTAACGGAATCTACATTCCTCAGCATGGCTCGGGCAATCCAAAAGAGTTGGCGATTGAAAGTGATCAAAACGGCTCCGGCTATTGCCAGATTGATGTTGCATCGGCGAATGGACGAGGCACCAATACCGATACCGGTTACTTTTGTGACACCATCGGCGGCTCGTCAGGTTCGCCAGTGCTGAACACGGCCAACAACAAAGCGATCGCTCTGCACCACTTTGGTGGCTGTGAAAACCAAGGGGTTAAAATCAGCAAAATTTGGCCTCAGGTCGCCACATTCTTCAACAACACGCTGCCCGATGGTTCGGTCGGACAACCGAATAACGGCATCCAGGAGTTGGTTCCGGGTACCCCTGTCACTGGTTTAGCGCTCAGCAAAGGCGAACAACAGATGTGGGTAGTGAAAGCGCAAAACAGAACCGCACCGCTTAACGTCACCATCAACTCAGGAAGCGGCGATGCCGATTTGTATGTTCGCTCTGGCGTTCAGCCAACCACCAGCGCCTATGACTGCCGACCTTATCTGTCCGGCAATAACGAGTCGTGCTCCGCAGCGGTGGCTGGAGAAGATCTGTATATTATGCTGCGCGCTTACAACAGCTTTTCAGGCGTGACCTTAAATGTGACTGAAAATTAATGATTTTTCTTTCGTCTGATAACAAAAGGACGCAGCTTCTGCGTCCTTTTTATTTGTCACTCGAGAAAATAAAGTGAGACCAGAAAGAAATTAAAAATAGTACTCCAGAGAGAACTCAATAAAATCATCCCTTCGCGCAAAATAAAGCAAATCATCCGGCGTGTTGTTTTCGAACAACCAACCATCGATGCGCCATTTAAAGTGATTATTGATGCGACTCGATGCCTCTAGCTTGGCGCTGTACACATCTGAATGATCCAGATCTTGTGATACCCCGATCAAAACTTCCGTTCCGTCTTCATCATTCAGCGCAAAACGCGTTCCGAGAAAAAGGTCATTCTGTCCGGTTGTCTGGGCATTGTTACCCCGGCTGTCGTACAGATACTCCGCTATCCACCCGACATCCCATACGGACCCTAACGCCCCTACCCAGGTGTACTCAAACCCCGAGACCACACCAGTGTGGTTATCTTCACTATCTCGATAGATACTCTCGAGCTTCCATAACCAGTCACCGACGATCCCCTGAACATCGAGCCCGACCTGAGACATCTGCGCATAGTAAGGTTTCAGTTGTTGCGATTGCAGACGATAGTAAGGATCACGATTGGTGCCCTGGAAATAACTAAGCCCGACATCCCAATCACCCAACATTTTCGCGTAACGCAAGGCCACATCCACGTGCTTTTCTTTACGCGAGGATTCATACAGAGCGTCATCAGAAACCGGGATCGTCGGTCTCAAGCGACCATCTTCACCTGCGAATGTCCGTTCACGAAAATAGGGCAACAACAGTGCATCCACGACCCCCCACTCTTTAATGCTGGTGAAATGAATCATGGGTTGCCCCAATTTATCTTCGCCATCGACCGCTTCAATCGCATCGGTCTGGTTAACCACGTCCACCAGATGCTCCGACTCCGTTACCCCCCAAAACACTTTGCCAATGCCAAGCCGTAGCTCATAGTCACTCCAGTACGTCAGATAAAGTGCTTCACGAATATCACCATGTGTACGTTCATCATCCATACTATCAAGACGATAAAACGGCACAAAAGTAAAGCTTGTATTGCCATCACCCCATGACTGGTAGATTTCCGGTTGCAAGACTAACGAACTTTGTTCCCGGCCCTGCCCGTCCAGACCGCGTTCAAAAAACTGCCGATGCTCAAGGTTGACCTGGCCGGACAACTCCCACGCGTGACATTGTAACGGAACGAGTGCTAGCGCCAGAGAAGCAATCACAGAGATACGATCATTTGTTCGACTCATCGCGACCTCTTACTTCACGCGTTTCAGCACGGTTTTCTGGAAATCCTTGGCATCCAGCCCGTTATTGAAAGTGATCTCACTGGTGGTTAACAGTGTGCTCTTACCGGTCTGGTGATTTTGCATATTCATCGCGTGTGCTCGCCAGTATTTCCCTTGATACTGTTGGTACTGGCTGAACTGAAGCGTCTTGAGAAGCGCACCTTTTCGGTCATAGAATTCGATCTGCAACGGACGAAAATGAATCTGATCAATCCACACAATCTGACGTGTGTAACCAGAGTTTTTATCAGTCGGTACTTGTTCCAGCACAAACGCAGGCTGGCCATCGATCTCTTCATCTTTGACGTAATTGAAGGTGTATTTTTCAATTTCAAACGAACTGAGATCCTCGTATGCAAACTCACTGCCCATAAATGGGCCCGATTTGTTGCGTGAAGATATCCGCTTCACCCGTTTCAGCGCGGGCAAATACAGCCACTGGTCATCCGCATCTAAAGTGTGTGAATGATTCAGAAAGGCGGTGCCTGAGACATCTCTTGGCTGGTCAAAAATCGTCAGTCCCTTATCGCCATCACCGGTCACTTCCAGTGATTTGAGGCGCATCAGGCGAGTACTGCTCTCTCCCTGCGCGTTTTTCAGTACCATTTCCATGGTCGCGATCGTATCCCCCCACCCCTCATCACGGACTTTGCGTTCCTGAGCAATTTCCAGCCCCCGGGCCGGATCCGCCCAGACAGGTGACGCCACTCCGGCTGTAACCATCAAGACACAGGCAAGAGATAACACGCGGGTAAAGTATGTTGGCTTAGCAATATTCATTGATATGTTCCTTCTAGTGAGTCGAATTCGTAGCCGGATATCCCGGTTGAGACTGAGGTTGAGATAACGGCACATCTGCGGGATAAGTTTTGGTATCAAAACGCATCAGCAGTGTCGGGAGAAACAGAAAGTCGACGATCAGAGCGAGTAAAATTACCAGCGCACTGAGTTGCCCCATGTCGGAATTGAGTCTGAAGCTCGACATCGCCAAAACCATAAACCCGGCGACCAACACTACCGTCGTGATCCACAACGCACGGCCAACAGTGTGGAAGGCGTAACGCACCGCCTGTTCGGCACTTTGTCCTTCTTGACGAGCCCGCTGATATTTGGAGAGAAAATGGACGGCATCATCGACCACAATCCCCAACGTCAGTGTCACGACGACGGATAATCCGAGGTTGATGTCGCCTGATAGCAGTGCCCAGACACCAAAACCGATGATCGCCGGAGCCATATTAGGAATAAGGCTGATGATCCCCAGCCGCAGCGAACGCAAAGCAAAAATCATCAGTGCGGAGATCAAAACCAGAGTGAGTGGTAACGTCGATAACATACTTTGCATATTGGTTTCACCAATATGGGCAAACATCATTGATGGACTGGATGCCACGACCTCGTATTGCGGCGCGTTGGTATTGAACCAGGCGTAAATACGATTTTCGAGCGCGACCAGCTCTTTACTGCCGAGGTTATCGGTTGTAACCACCAACTTTAGTGACGATTTGTCGACATTGATCTGGTTGTTGAGATCCAACCCGTAAGGCAACGACATTTCATACAACAGCAAATATTGCGCAGCCAGCTCTCTGTCCTGAGGGAGACGGAAATATTGCTCATCATCGGCGTGCATGTTTTTATTGAGCCGTTTGTAGACATCCGACAAAGTGGCAACGTGGTCCGTTTCAGGTTGGGCTCTCATCCATTCAGAGAATGCGCCAATGGTCTCAATAAACTTCGGATCGGCAATCCCCTGTGACTCATGTGTTTTGACGGCAATACTGATGTTGGTCATTCCGCTGATGTGGGATTCCATAAAATCCGCCGCACGACGAAAATCACTGCGCGTGTCAAAATACTTCACGGCATCATCGTTCACTTTGTTCAGCGGGATCAACGCACCAAAAGCCACAATCACAATCACGGACAAGGGCAACAACAATTTACGCTGTGTGACCACAAAATCGGCCAGGCGATCCATGCGTGTTGTCGGCTGCTGCTGCGATGCTGGCGCAACACGAATCGGTAAAATCTTAAGTAGCGCTGGCAGCAGGCTGATCGACAGGCCGCAAGCGATCATCACCCCCAGTGCCGATAGGTTACCGAAGTCGCGCAGAACTGGTGAGTCAGACATATTCATCATCAGAAAACCAATCGCCGTTGTCACGGAAGTGATCAGGATCGGAACCACATTGATAGTGACACTGTGATCAATGGCATAGGTTTTAGAGTGGCCTTTTTGCAGGTTGTAACGCATGGTCGCAATCACATGCACACAATCGGCAACGGCTAGTGTCATGATTAAGGTCGGCACATTCACCGTCGCCGTGGACATAAACACCCCGCCCCAACCGGCCAGCCCCAACGTCGCCACAACCGAGCCGATGATCACCAGTAACGTCGCCATCACACTCAACAAAGAACGCAGCATCAAGGTCAGAAAAACCAGAATGACCAGCAACATGGTGGGTACGAGCGTCGCGGTGTCCTGCTGAGCAGATACCATAAATGCCTCGTTCATCGCGATGATGCCCGCTTTATGGAATTCGACATCCGGATAGAGTTGACGATACTGTTCCAGCAACTGATTGATATAGGTCACCACTTCCGTGACCTCCGCAGTCTCGTCGTCCTGCGGCAACTGCACTGTGATGTTGACCACCGACACGGCACCGTCTGCTGAAATCAGTAAGTTTTTAAGCAGAGGTTCATTTAGCGCAATCTGTTTGACTTTTTCGATTCGCTCAGGCGTAAGCGGATACTCGTCGTAAAGCAAGTCTTCAACCAGCAGATCATCATCAATCGCCTCTGTGTGCTGGTAGTTAGCCAAAGAGTCAACCCGACTGGAATACGGTGTTTGCCAGGCATCTTTGGTCAATTTCTGTAATAAAGTGAGGGTTCGCCGATTAAACACATTGCCGTTTTCTGGTGCAATGACAATAGCGACACTGTCCGATTTAGCGAACGTCGTCTGAATTTCATCAAACGCCTGAAGTTGAGGATTGCTGCCATCGAAAAAGATGTTGTAATCCCCACGAAAGTAGAGATTTTTCGCACCTAAAGCAGCGACGAGTATTGCGGTTAAAACCGCCATACACACCAGCCAGGCGTAGCGTGTGGGTGCGGTCAGCCAGAACTGAGCGCGGTTGTCTGGAAGGGTAACCTGTTTCATCACATTCTCCATTTGTGACGTGATTTTTTACACGACAGAGCAAAGTGAACGTTTTGCTCTCAGTAAGCGTCAAAATGGGACAGCCATGCTCTCTCATTTTTTGACGAATCGTCATTAATGGATATTTAAAAACCCATTTGCATGGGTTTTAATCCTGTCACAGGCTGGTGGAGCGTTAACGGCCCACCGATTCCAGATAAGTCAGTTCATCTTTAAACAGAGTCTGTTCAACTTTCTGCCAGGTCTTTCTGTAATCCCACTCAGACGAGAGCGGTTTCCAGCCCAGACCATCCAGCAGCATATTCGCATTGTGCAACACCGTAAACGGATCCTGCAAGCGGCTGATACAGCGGCTGTTGGATGCGTTTTGTGTTAAGGCATTTGATCCAAAAGCAATCGACCAGTTAGCGAATACAATCGCATCTGAGCTGATGCCGGGCGTAAATCGAAGATCCCCTTCCTGCACCGCTGCACTGACCAGATCATCTGCCCCCTGAATCACCAGCTCTTCCAGTTGATTCAGGTAATTTATCCGCTCTGGAGAGGCTTTCTCAATGACCCATGGACTTTTTGCCATGATGGCACACGTTGACAGCACCGGCTCCATTCGCGCATAAATGCGAAACGCCACGTGCATCGCAATGATTCTTTCGCGCGAGCTTCCTTCAAAGCCTGCGGCACGTTCGAACAATTGTGACTCCCGGCGTAAAGAATTGACGCATACGGCAAGAATGGCGTCTTCTTTGCTGCAAAAATGATTGTAGATCGTGCCTTTTGAATAGGGACTGGCTGCAGTCAGCTTATCCATAGTCAACGCACCAAACCCTTGCTCACGAATAATGCCAATAGCGAGCTCGATCAATTCGAGTTCACGATTTGCTATCGCCTGCTGCTTCTTGCTCAAACCTGAGCCTCGGCCGGGTTCATTCTTCTCACTCTTTATACAGCTAAAGCCAAACATGTCTTCCGTCTCTGGTCCTGATTTCCTGACGCACTAAGTTTAACACGAAAGCATTATCTGTGTAGCCTGCCAAATTATGACGATTCGTCATTTTTGACACATCGTCATAATAGCCGATAAATCGATCATATCAAGTTACTTTTTGTTAAATATTCATTCGGGCAATAGTTTCCTTAAGCCGCTACGCTGTTTAAAAAACAACAAAAGGAACAAACATGCGTCGACTGACTCTTCCCCTACTCGGGGCTACATTGTGTTTTCCAGCCTGGGGCTGGCAAGTTGAGAAAGTGGCGGGCGGCTTTGCGGTCCCCTGGGGCATGAGCTTTGTCGACAACGACACTCTCCTTGTCACAGAGCGCAATGGTGGGATAAAACAACTGACGCTGTCGACTGGCGCTATTCGCAACCTGTTTGAGGTAGAAGGCGTATGGGCTCGCGGACAAGGTGGCCTGCTGGATATTGCCGTCTCCCCGTTTGATCCTGGTAAAGTGTACGTTACCTACAGCAAGGACGTGAATGGCCAAGGTGCTACTACGCTAGCAGTTGCGGATTATCGCGACGGTAACCTCACTAACTGGCGAGATGTGTTAGTGAGTCGTTCGACGTCTGACACTGGACGTCACTTTGGTAGCCGGATTGCGTTTGACCAATCGCACGTCTATTTTTCCATCGGCGATCGTGGCAATAGAGACAACGGGCAAAACACACAGACACACGCTGCTGCCATATTGCGTCTTAATCCCAACGGTTCGATCCCGCAAGACAACCCATTTGTGAAAGATCCAACGATACTGGATGAAATCTGGACTTATGGTCACCGCAATCCCCAGGGGCTTACTTACGACATTCAAACCCAACAGCTTTGGGAAATTGAACACGGACCAAGGGGGGGCGATGAGATTAATCGCATCCAAAAGGGAAAAAACTACGGCTGGCCTGTCACTTCCCACGGTAAGGAGTATTGGGGCCCATTAGACGTTGGTGACGCCAAAGAAAAACCGGGAATAGAACCACCGGTCAAAGTGTACGTGCCCTCTATCGCTCCCGGTAGCCTTATACTGTACCGAGGTGATAAGTATCCCGCGCTAAACGGAAAACTTCTTTCAGGCTCGCTTAAACTGACTCATATTAACATCGTCAGCCTGAATGATAACTTTGAAGCAGTGGGTGAAGAGAGAATTCTGCAAGAGCTGGGTGAGCGAATCCGCGATATCGAGGTCAGCCCGCAAGGATGGATATACTTTTCCACCGATCGTGGAAATGTGTACCAACTTAAACCTTAGCCCCAGAACAAAGCCCAAATAACAAAAAACCCAGCCATCAGGCTGGGTTTAAAATTTGGAGCGACACACGAGGTTCGAACTCGTGACCTCAACCTTGGCAAGGTTGCGCTCTACCAACTGAGCTAGTGTCGCATAGCGCTCAAATGAGCATTAAGATGGTGCCCCGGGCCGGACTTGAACCGGCACAGCGCGAACGCCGAGGGATTTTAAATCCCTTGTGTCTACCAATTCCACCACCAGGGCACACTAAATGTGTGATGGAGACACCATCAAGATATCGCCTTAGCCATACCTATAAATTTGGAGCGACACACGAGGTTCGAACTCGTGACCTCAACCTTGGCAAGGTTGCGCTCTACCAACTGAGCTAGTGTCGCAAATGGAGGCGCGTCCCGGAGTCGAACCGAGGTCCACGGATTTGCAATCCGCTGCATAGCCACTCTGCCAACGCGCCTCTGTAATTCCAAGATTCACTGCATTGCGTTCCTCTTGGGTACGGGATGCATTCTACGGATTCGATCATCCGAGTCAACATTATTTTTCAATTTTTAAATCGTTTGTCTAAATTGCATTCAAAAACGCTTAAATTGGTCAATTTCTTAGCGAAAACCACCGACAAACCTTAGATTAATATGAACATTTATTAAAATCTTGTTGAGTAGTTTTTTGTGATTTAACCTCGTTGTCCAGGCAACATTGACCCGTCCTGATATGGGTTGACACTTTTTAACTAAAACGCTCGATGTACTTCATCGGGCGTTTTGTATTTTAAAGCCGTATGAGGCCTCATTTGATTATAGATCTCTACGGATTCTGCTACCATTTTCCTCGCTTCTTCCAGAACTTTCGGCTTCCTCAGTAAGAGCTCCATTTTGAGTATCCCATTTACGCGCTCTGCTAACGCATTCTGATAACAGTCATACCCGTCAGTCATCGAGCAAGTCACTCTGTGTTTCTTATGGATATCTTGATATTCCTTCGAGCAGTATTGTGAGCCTCTATCTGAGTGATGTATTAGCTTTTCTTCACTCCGCCGTTGCCTGAGCGCTGAGATAAATGC
>NZ_WXWO01000108.1:0-132641 GCF_009904845.1 Vibrio sp. V38_P2S17PM301
CTCTATGAGCGATTTGGGGATTTGAAGTTCAAGTACAGGAATCGAGAATTTTGGTGTCGAGGGTATTATGTCGATACGGTAGGAAAAAACACCGGCAAGATACAAAGTTACATAAAGCACCAACTAGAACAGGATAAAATGGGAGAGCAATTGTCGATCCCGTATTCAGGTAGCCCGTTTACGGGCCGCAGGAAATAGTCATATGCAAATGTCAGATCACTACGCGCCTGCTAGGGCGCTGCCAGTAGGAGAGCCTTATAGGCGCATATGAAAAACCACCGGCTATGCCGGTGGATACTTTTTTTCAAGGTAGAAAAGTTATCAGCCGTTTATTGCTCGGACTTTGCCTTGCTTGAGGTCATGCAGAACCTGAGACTTCGGTCCGTCGGCAATCACGAAGCCTTTTTCCATCACGATCACTCGGTCAACAATGTCCAGCATCGAGGTTTTGTGCGTAATCAGAATCAGGGTCTCGTCTGAGCTAAGCTGACTGAGTTGATGTTTGATGTGCATTTCAGAGCGGTTATCCATTGCACTGGTCGGCTCGTCCATCAGCAGTACAGGCGGGCGTCCCAGCAGAGCACGAGCAATGGCTACCGACTGGCGCTGACCACCAGAGAGCAACAGACCCCCTTCACCGACCTGGCGCTCCAGACCTGCGGGATCTTGTTGCGTGAATACGGTGACACCTGCGCGATTCGCTGCATCCATGACGTCGCGGTCGTCAGCCAGTGGACGGCCGAGAGTAATGTTGTCGCGAATCGAACCGTAGAACAGGTTAGAGTCCTGAGGAACACAACCTATATTGCGGCGGATGTCGATGTGATGCAGCTGTTCGATGTCGGTATCATCAATACGAACATGGCCTTCTGTCGGTTTGTACAGACCCATGATCAACCGCTCCAGTGTGGTTTTTCCTGAACCGATCCGACCAATGATGGCGACTTTTTCGCCTGGATTGATGGTCAGACTGAGATCGCGGATCGACGCTACCGGAGAATCTGGGTAATGGAAAGTGACTTTATCCAGTTCGATCTTGCCGTGCACAATCGGACGGTGAATGTAGCGTTTGCCTTCTTCCTGCTCATCCGGCATCGACATGACCTGTTCAATGATGGTCATGGACGATTTGGCCTGATTGTAACGTGTCGAAAGCAGAGACAACTGGACCATTGGGCCAATCGCCCGGCCGCTCAGCATGGTCGCGGCAATGAGCCCGCCCATGGTCAGGTCGCCTTCCGCTATCAGATACACACCGAGAATGATCATGCCGACGTTGGACGCCTGCTGCACAAACCCTGCGGTATTCTGAATACCATCGGTGATGCGGCGGCTTTTGATGTTCCAGTTTGCCATGTGCGCTACCGCTTCTTCCCAGCGGAACTGGAACTGGCTTTGCGCACCAAACAGTTTCACCGTTTCCAGCCCGGCGAGACTCTCAATCAAGTTGGCGTATTTCTGTGATGCCAGGCGTGAACCTTCCTCGATGGTCCGGCGCAGCGGGCCCTGGATCAGCAGGGAGTAAATCACCAGGATCGCGACCCCGACGATCGGCACCAGGACTAGGCTACCGGCCATCATCCAAATCAAGAACAGGAACAACAGTGCAAATGGCAGGTCGATCAGCGATGAAATGGTCGCTGAGGTGAAGAATTCACGGATTGATTCAAACTCTTGCAGATGACGGGCAAACGCGCCAACCGAAGGGGGCTTGGACTCCATTCTAATCCCCATCACTTTGCTGAACAGTTTGGATGAGATCAAAATGTCGGACTTCTTACCGGCCACATCAATGAAGTAGCTGCGCAGCAACTTGAGGGACAGGTCAAATAAGAAGATAACGAAAATACCGCTGGCGAGTACCCACAAGGTCTCAAAGGCCAGATTCGGGACCACCTTGTCGTACACCAAACGGGTAAACATGGGCGCTGCGATGGCAAACAGGTTGATCAGGATCGAAGCGATCAGCACATCACGGTAAATGTTTTTCGATTGCCAGATGGTGCTCCAGAACCAGTGACCATCACGGGTTTTGAGCACTTCCGGGGAGCGTTCGTCGTATCGAAACTGCTTTTTGACCAGAAAGTAGCGACCAATGTATAGCTCTTCCAGTTCACTGAGAGGAATGGACACCGGCATTAAACCGGATTCACCGGTCACGATTTCCGCTTCTTGCGTGTCGCGGTTGATGCTGTTCAGTACGCAGGCATCGCCGCCTTTCAGCAACAGGACAGCCGGCAGAATCAAATGGGAGATCTCAGTCAGGCCAGAGCGGTTTTCTTTGGCCACCAGTCCCGCCCGCTCGGCGGAGCGGGGGAAGAGGAACGGGGTTAATTTGCCATCCGCGAGCGGTAAGCCATTTATCAGCGCTTCTGGTGAATTCGCTAACCCGTAGTAACGGCTGACGTAGATGAGCGAAGTTAATAGCGGATCTTGCATGCACAACGACCTTTTTGTTTATTTATCGACGATGAAGCCCTGGAAGACATCAATAAAGTGCTCCGACAGGAAGTCGAGCTGAGTTTGCGTTTCGACCCGAGACGCAATGGTGGTGATGCCCAGGTTGTGCGCCGTCCGCGAAATCGACGTCAGGGTAAACTTCTGTTTCTCATCATCCAAATGGTGCGTGAACAGATAGTCCAGTTTCACATAAGCAGGACGGAACTCATTCACGTAATCGAGTGACTGGAAGTTACGGCCGTAGTTATCGACACCAAAATCTGCGCCGGCAGCACGGACCGCATTACAGAACAGGGCGGTGTGGTGCGGCGTGTTAATGAAGCAACTTTCCGGAATCTCAAAGTGCAGTTTCTCGGCCAGAGATTTGTGGCGGTTAAGAATCTGAGTGATCCAGCGGATAAAGCTTGGCTGCGAAATACTGCTCTGAGCGATGTTGATGGCGATGGAGTCCTGGATCTCACCGCTGCTGAGTTTCTCGATCATAGTCTCGATCACGTACTGGTCGAAAATATGGCTGGTTTGAAGCTGCTCCAGTGCGTACAGATACTGGTTGGCGCTGTAGCGTACGCCATCGTGTTCGATGGCCGAAAAGACTTCGCGATGATATGTCTGACCGGCGCTGTTGTTGGCTGACTGCAGGCGGAAGGTGATCCAGTCGTTGTGAATCGCTTCTTCTACCAGAGCTTTCCACTGCTGTTTACCCATCAGGTTCTGATTGTTTTCATGCGACACGTAACCGTAATGCAGATCCGGATTGGCTTTGGCACTGGCCAGCGCATTGTCGAGCAGCGTCAGGATCTCGCTTGGTGATTTGCGGGTTTCGTTGTGTACTACCCCGAGGGAGACTTCCGCAGAGGCGGTGCCGGTTGGATCGGCGTCGATGTCCTGCACAAAATTGACGATACCGTCGGCAGTGACTTTCAGTTCTTCCTCATCCATGTTCGGGAAAATAAAGCCGAATTCGTGGCTGGAGATACGGGCTATGGTGACGTCTTGGGCGTTGATGGACACCTTGAGGTGGTCGGCCAGTTCGCGCACCATACCGTCGCCGGCTTCATACCCGTCTTCTTCATACAACTCTTTGATGAAACTGGCTTCCAGGATCACTACGCCACCAATGGCACTCTCGCTTAACCATGAGTTCAACTGACTCATGTAGTACGCGCGGTTACCTAACTGAGAAACAGGGTCGATGTAGGCCCGTTCACGCAGTTGCTGAGCTTCTTTCGCCTGGGCTTTGAAGGCTTTTTCAACCTGAGCCGACATGCTGTTGATGCCATCGACAACGTAGGTTAAATCCTTGGTGTTTGGACGTGGTAGCGGATCCCCAAACTGGTTGCGCGCCACCTGTTCCATCTTTCTTACTATCAGTGTCAGTGGGCGCAGTGCACGTTTGAGGATAAAGGCAATCGACACCAACCCAATCAGGAAAATGGTTCCAAAGGCGACAACCAGTCGCTCAAAGGCTTTCCACAACTGGGCGTAGGCGTCCCCAGGGTGGCTGACAATTTCAACTTCGGCCAATTGCATCCAACCACTGGTGACAACCCGGCTGTCTTGGATTTTTTCAAACAAATGCAGGTTGGTGAACCATTCTGGAACCCCGTTAGGCTGCACCGGATAGGAACGCAGAATTTCTTCACCGTTATCGAGAAACGTGAGTCGAACAATGGAGTAGCTGCTGCCATCAAACAGGGCGTTGATCACCGATTCCACGGCGACCTGATCTTTGTCCTGCAGATACGGCGCCAGAGCAAGGCCAACCGTGTTGATGGTGTTGTTGACCTCTGAGCGTTGTTGCTGCTCTAGATTATTACGCGTGGTATTAAATTCGATGATAAACACCGAAGTCATCAACAGTAAGAACACTGCTATCATACCGGCGACAAGTTGTTTATATAACGTCATATTGCCTACTCATCGTAACTTACAATTGGTTTGTTTAATTTGATTGAACGTTCTCTGGCCCGCAGATCATTCCACAGACTGAGGCGCGATGCTTTACCGGCCAACTGGCCGCTGTTGGATTTCATCAGCCACAGGTTTTGACCATTAAAGCTGTAGATAGGCAGCAGATCACGGCGAGTGGACGCCGGTTTAATCTCAGGGTTGATGTTGTCCAAAATTAACGGTTCGGCGCTGGGCGTCGCGTAGTACGCCAGCACCATGTGAAACTGATTCAGTTCTATTGCCTTAACGTAGATCAGGCGCAGCCTGCGGTCTGGGACCCCCAGCTCTCGGAGGGAAAAGTACTTGGCGATGGTGAAGTCTTCGCAATCCCCGGCATTGCTGCCAAGAAATTCCAGCGGCGTGGCCCAGTAGTCTTTTTTCCCCCACAGTTTGATGTCGTCCACAAAGTACAGTTGGTTAAAAAAGCGATTAACTTCCGTGAGTTGTTCTCGCTCGGATAAACTACGATAAGCGGCGAGCTCTGTCCGCCAGGTCTGTACTCGTGTTGCTGCCCTTTCGCCGTAGGTTTTACGCACCGAATTTACCCACTGCTGCTCTTTGGTATTCAGAGCAACCGTGGTAAATGAGGTTGCAACCAGCAACAACGCTGGCAGCCAATACTTCTTCAATTTGGGCTAGCTCCTGTTGCCTGATTCGTGTTTCGCGTCGCCATCTGCCCGGCTACTCTTTCAGCGCGTTGTCTTTCGCGCCCAGAATAGGTTTAAGCAGATAATTCATGACGGTGCGTTTGCCTGTGATGATATCCACCGTGGATGTCATCCCCGGGATGATGGGCAAGTCTTCCTCTTTACCCAGTGAGGTCTGGTTGGTGCGTACGCGCACCATGTAGAAACTGTTGCCTTCTTCGTCCTGAGTCGTATCCGCGCTGATGTACTCCAGTGTGCCTTCCAGACCACCGTATTTGGTGAAGTCATACGCGCTGAATTTGACGATCGCGGGCAAATCCGGGCGCAGGAAGGCAATGTCCTGTGGTGCGATTTTTGCCTCGACCAGTAAGGTGTCTTCGGTCGGAACGATTTCGACGATGTCCATACCTGGTTGAATAACACCACCGACGGTGTTGACGTACAGGGTTTTTACCGTCCCGGTTACCGGTGACATAATGACGGTACGGTTAACGCGGTCTTCCAGGCCGACCGCAGACTCGGTCATGGCTGACAGGCGATCCTGAGCGTCATTGAGTTTTTGTTGTTGTTCGGAGCGGAAATTTTGCGCGGCGTCGATGCGGCTGAGCATCGATTCGCGCACAGCGGCTTTCAGTACCGGGATTTTCAGTTCACTGGAGGTGAGCTCTCGACGGGTATCGTTAACCTGGCGTTGCAGCTTCAGTAGCTCGACGCGAGGTACGACACCTTCTTCAGCCAGTGGTCTGGTGATATCCAGTTCTTTCTTGGCGAAGTGATAGCTGTCACGCAGGTTACGCACCCGGGCTTCAATCTCCACCAAATCCTGGCGACGCTGACTGATCTGTTCGTCAATCACCGACAGTTGGTTGCGCAGATTATTCAGATCCTGACGGTATGCTGCACGCTGGCGAGCGACCAGTTGCGGCTGTTTATCTTTCAGATCGTCCGGGAATTCCAGTTTGCTGTAATCCAGTTGTACGTTCTGTTTCCAGTCTTTTTCATCAAAGTCGTCGTCGATCACCACGCTGTTGAGTGAGGCAGACAGCTGCAATACGTTGGCGGTCAGGTTGGCCACCTGCTGTTCGCGCTCGCGATAGTCAGAACGAAAACGAGTGTCATCGATCAGTAGCAGTTGCTGACCCTTTTTAACCAGTTGACCTTCTTTGACCAGAATTTCTTTAACCAGTCCACCTTCGAGGTTTTGTACCACCTGAATTTGAGAAGAGGGCACCACTTTGCCCTGACCGACTGTGACTTTATCAATCTCAGCCCATGACGCCCAGACTGCCGCAATGATGAAGAAGGCCACCATAACCCACAGCATGATTCGGGCGCTGTTTGGGGTGTTCAGCAGCAGCGCTGCGGTTTTATCGTCCACATAGTCGAGTTCGGTGCTGGTGAGCTTGTCGTAACTGCTCTTGCTCATCGGTGGTCCTTGTGTTGAAAGTCGGTGTTAAAACAGATTCTATTCTTTGTCCCGATAAAAGTTAAGGGCATGATATGCCAAACTAATTTCTGGGTACGTGAATCCTACACGTTGTCGTTGCTCAGGTATATGAACTTAATTTAGATGATAAAGTGCTTTTTGCCCGCACTTTTCCTCATCTGGAGCCGCGTTGACGTGAGCTGGATTACGTTCAGCGGCATTCCTGTGTCTTTATCAGAAGGATGGGTGGCATGATCTTGAGTTCTCTGACGTATAAGCGCACAATCAGCAAAAAATCAGCAGGAGTTGCAATGGAAATCGCAGATATTCGCCGTGAGTACAACAAAGGCGGACTACGCAGAAAGGATTTGAGTCAGGATCCGATTGATCAGTTTAACTTGTGGCTGCAACAGGCCATCGAAGCGGGTCTGACGGACCCGACGGCCATGACAGTTGCGACGGTTGATGAAACCGGTCAACCTTTCCAGCGCATTGTGCTGTTGAAAAATGTTGAGAAAGACGCGTTTGTGTTTTACACCAACCTGGGCAGCCGCAAAGCGCAGCAGATTGCGCACAACAACAAAGTGAGTCTGCACTTTCCCTGGCACCCGCTCGAACGTCAGGTGCACATTACTGGGGTGGCCGAAAAACTTACCGCGGTTGAAAACATGAAATATTTCGCCTCCCGGCCAAAGGAGAGCCAACTGGCCGCCATCGCCAGCCGACAGAGTAGTCGCATTTCGGCTCGTGGCGTGCTGGAAGGAAAGTACCTGGAACTCAAAGAGAAGTTTGCGAAAGGTGAGATACCTGTGCCGAGTTTCTGGGGGGGATATCGTATCCGGCCGGTCAGTATCGAATTCTGGCAAGGCGGCGAGCATCGTCTGCACGATCGTTTCCTTTACGCTCGTGATAACGGTGAGTGGCACGTCGACCGTCTGGCGCCTTAATCCCACTCACGTTCCTCTGCCTATCAAACACCGCTCATTGAGCGGTGTTTTGGTTATTGAGCACCACAGACAGCTGGGTCTTTAACAATGTTTGCGGAATATAGGAGCCATAACCGAGCTCCAGCGCCTTATCAATCAACTGGTCTTTGCTGTGTGCCGCGAACTTCTGCCTCAGGCGGTCAACATAGCCTTCGAAGGTTTTAATCGAGATACCCATCACCGCTGAAATCTGTTTTGGCTTTTTGCCGTACAGCAGCAAAAACAGCGCCTCCGATTCGCGATTGGTCAGTGGAGCAATCGTGCGCACATGGGGATGATTGAGGGAAATCCGTTCATCGCTCTGATTGAGCCCGACCGCCCGGTAAACCCAATGGCCAACTTCAATGATGGCGGTGTCCGTCAGTTCCTGACCATAAAAAATCGTGCCTTGAATGTCGCCTTGTGCATTGAGCCAAGGCGATTTGCTGAAGATCAGCGCTCGCCAACTTCCGTCAGGAAACGGATGAATGTCGAGCACACGCAGCGACTGGCCCGTTTCGAGCACGTAGCGATCCTGCTCGCGAAAATCCGCCGCGCATTTGGTGGTCGGGGCGGGCATATCAAAATCGGTGAGTCCGATGCAGTCAGCGCCGCATTGATGTCCAATCAGTTTGGCATACGCGTCATTTGCGTAGACAAAAACGGATTGAGTGTCTTTGCAGCCCCAGTATCCGGGTAACTGGTGAAAGAGCGACGCCTGTTGCGGCGTAAGGGTGGATAACACGGTTTAACTCGCACGTTACAAGATCGGCTTATGATAGCAAGTGCACAGTGTTCTGTAACCCATATGAGTGAGGATTGAGTTGTGTGGTGAACAAATAAGACAGAAAAAAGCCAGCCATAAAGACTGGCAAACACAAGATTTATCTTGTCGACGTGTAGAAGAGGATCTATGCCCAACGTTTCCGTTGAGAATAGACGTATCAATAGATACCAAACGCAGATACTGTCATCTGAGTTCATACACAATGTAATTCTTTGTTTTATTGGGTTAAAGGGGGGATTTCCCCCTAATGGGAACTTCCGTTGTTCCGAATTGAGTTTTATGCCGCCCAGTTGTGTTGAACGAGGACACAAGTCGAAAGCATGATCAAGCTGTGTGAATGCCCCCTTTTTCGCTGTAAGGCGAAAAAAGGGGGCGTTTATGCGAGTGCGAAGTGCGGCGTTTAGCTGGGTGTGTTTGGAGCGAGTGTTACCCATACCGTGTCGTTACCATGAATGGTGATCACTCGGTTGTAGGGCTTGTAGCCGTCTTTGGTCACGCTGACTTTGTGCTGGCCGCTTGGCAGTACCACTTCGATAGGTGTACTGCCGTAACCAATGCCATTAATGGTGACTTGATCGTTGAACTGATTGGAGCGGAAGGTGACGTTTGCCCACTTTTTATCCTGCTTGTCGACACCACTTGGCACGCTGCCCTGCTGCACGCAGTAACGCTCGTCAACACCAAGTAAGGTACATGCCGCTGAGCGATCTGGTTTGGCCTGCAACTGCACCTGCATTTCCGTTGCGTACTGGTCGTTGCCTTTAAATCCGCTGCTGAGCAACTGGCTTTCCTGAATGTGAATGTTGAGCTGTACGCCTTTGAGGTTCTGCCTGGCCAGAGGCGCTTCTGTCAGGTGCTCGATCAGTTTACTGCTAAACGAATTCACCGCTTGCTGCTTGGTCAGGTACTGGCCCTGATTAGCGCATTCGCCCAAGGTCATGCTGACTGAACAGGTTGTGGTGTACGCCGTGGTTACGACTTCCTGTTGACGCAACTCTTGGGCAAGGCGGTTCACTCGTGCGGTAATGCGTTGCTCTTTGAGTACGGAGAATTCCCCTTTCAGGCGGGTTTGCTTTTGCTGAATTTGTGACAACTGTGTCTCAGCGTCCGCTATGGCCTGCTGTTTCTCTTGTTGGGCGGCCTGATTATCGTTCAGGGCAGCCCAGCTTTGTTTGTACTTACTCTGGAAAGACGTCAGTTCTGTTTCTGGATCCTCAAGCATTTTGGCGTATTGCTTATCTAACGTGGATTTGGCCAGTGTAAGTTCAGAGGCCAACTGTTGCCCTTCCCGAGCCAGAGCCGATTGCTCATTTTTCAGTTGCTGTAGGTGGTTGCTTTGTGTGCTGAGCTCAGCGGTGACGGAGTCAATCTGCGATTGTTTATCGGTCAATTGGCCATCGATGGCGCTCACCGCGTCCACATTAGGGGCGCTGTCCTGAGCCAGAATTGACGGCGATACCCATAACGGGCTGAGCGCAAGCAAAAGCGCTGGAATGCGACGTGTTCTCATAGGTCCCTGCTAGAATTTTTATCGGTTGACCCACAAAAAATGTGGAATAGACAAACTTTTGACAGCCTGGAATACCCGGCTGACTTATCTAGTGATTCTTCATCCTGAAGCATAAAACTATCACTAAAATCCATGAGTTACAGTGAGCGATTTATTAGTTCTAGTTTGATGCTCATTCCATTTTGATCCGATTAAGGAAATATGCAATAGCTGGGACGAGGAATGATCTGAGGATGAATCATTGAACACACATTGACCGTAATTTATGTGCACTTGATCATTGTTCCGGGTGAGAAATTGATGCATTTTTCACCATGTGCAGCCCTTATTTGTGATATGCACATAAGTGGTTATTTGATGAAAAATGAGGTTTTGGCTGGCGGTCTTTGTGGTATAAGATGCCTGCTGAAAGCCCGGAAAATCGTTCCAGAATGAAAGAGCAAAACCCTATAAATTGTGAGCTGAAGCTCTCAACAGCCAAACTTTTGTCACCCCGTCCGGCGGAGCTGGTGACGTTGCCATCCTATATGGATTGCCACGAGCACAGTTATACTCAGGTTGTGATTGGGCTCAAGGGCCAGGCTGAATTTGACGTCAATGGACGGGGCAATTACATCGGCCCTGGTCAGGGATGCGTCGTGACTTCAGGGTCGGATCACGCTTTTGGTGGAGTGATTGGTCAGTCAGACATTCTCGTCCTGAACATGCCGCTGCCTTCCAACGATGATCCGCTGATGCTGCAAAAACTGAATGAGTTGTCGCAGTCCAATGTCTATTTTCAGTTGGATGCGCAGATCCAGCGTTTGATTCAGATGCTGGTGCATGAAATGCAGGCCAGTCCGGAAGATTTATTACTTAGCCGAGCCTGTAATGACACCGTCATTGCGCTGATGCAGCGCCATATCTCGGTTCTGGCTTCTTCGCGCAAAGATTCCCGCTTTGATTTGGAAGCCATCGACCGCTACATCGAACAGAACCTTAACCGCAGAATTACCGTAGCCCAACTGGCCGGGAGTGTATTTCTCGGGGAAAGCCAGTTTCATATGTTGTTCAAAGAGCAGATGGGGATCACGCCACATCAGTATGTGCTCGGTAAACGCATTGATATGGCCAAGGCACTGATTGAACAGGGCAATCTCAGCCTGGGTCAAATTGCCGATCTGACAGGCTTCTCTGGTCAGAGCACATTTACTCATACCTTCGCCCGTTTGCAGGGTGTCTCTCCGTCGCAGTACAAAAAGCGCTTCTCACCGACTTTCTGAGCATTGTGGCTCGATATTCATCTCCATCGCTCCCGCCTGACGTTATTGACAACCGTCAGGTGTTTGTTCTTCCTCCAGTTTTTATTTAATTAAATGTATCTTTTTGCCCCTTATGTGTTACGTAGGCTAAATTTTACCAAATAATATATTGCTTAAATTCGTGTGATTTTGTTTTTGCTTTGTTAATAATCGTAGTTTTTAGCAAAAAGCTCGGAGTTTTTGACAAGTATTCTTCGCGGACTCAAAATACACTGCCTGCCATGATAGGAACATCCCGCGATAACGTCGGGGTGAGAGTGAGGAAAACGCATGTTTACTGCTACTGATGTGTTAAAGACTGAGTTTGTTGAGCAACCGCTTGAACAGCTGTGGTCACTGATCTCGCCACTCTACATGGTGGACGAATCTCAATGGCTGAAAGAGTTGCTGCCGCTGGCAACCCCGAGTGAATCGGAAAAACAACAAGTCAGCCAGAAAACGACGCAACTGATCAACGCCATTCGCGCGGACAAAAAATCGATTCAGATGATCGATGCCCTGCTGCTGGAATACAGCTTGGATACTCAGGAAGGTATCCTGTTGATGTGTCTGGCAGAAGCGCTGATGCGCATTCCTGACGCGACGACGGCGGATGCTCTGATCCGTGACAAATTGAGCGTAGCGGACTGGAAATCTCACCTGAAGAATTCCGATTCCGTGTTTGTGAATGCCTCAACTTGGGGCCTGATGCTGACCGGTAAAGTGGTCGGTGTGTCAGAAGATGACGCCAAGAGCCCGGGGCAAGCGGTCAACCGCCTGGTCAACAAGCTGTCTGAACCGGTGATCCGCAAAGCCATGTATCAGGCCATGAAGATCATGGGGCATCAGTTTGTGCTGGGACGCACGATTGCAGAAGCACAGAAAAACGGTCGTACGATGCGTGACAAAGGTTACACCTACTCGTATGACATGCTGGGTGAAGCGGCCCTGACCACCGCGGACGCCAACAAATATTTCAAAGATTACCTGATGGCGATTGAAGCGGTAGGACGTGATAAATACGGTCTCGACACCAGCCCGGCGCCATCGGTTTCGATCAAACTGTCTGCGCTGCACCCACGTTATGAAGTGGCTAACGAAGCGCGTGTAATGACGGAACTGTACGACACCTTGATGCAACTGCTGAGCCGGGCGATGGAGCTGGATGTGGCCATCACCATTGACGCAGAAGAAGCCGATCGTCTGGAGCTGTCGCTCAAGCTGTTTGAAAAAGTCTACCGCAGCGAGCAGGTTAAAGGCTGGGGCAAGTTCGGTCTGGTGATTCAGGCATACTCCAAACGTGCATTGCCGGTGCTGGTATGGCTGAACGCGTTGGCGAAAGAGCAGGGAGATCTGATCCCGCTTCGTCTGGTGAAAGGCGCTTACTGGGACAGCGAAATCAAATGGTCTCAACAGGCTGGCTACAGCAACTACCCGGTGTATACGCGCAAAGAAGCCACCGACGTCGCGTACCTGGCTTGTGCGCGCTTTCTGCTGAGCGACAACGTGCGTGGCAACATCTACCCGCAGTTTGCCAGCCACAATGCTCAGACCGTGACTTCGATTGCGGTGATGGCTTCGCACAAAGATTTTGAATTCCAGCGCCTGCATGGGATGGGGGATTCGCTCTATCACCACGCTATGGCCGCGTATAAGCAATCGGTGCGCATTTACGCGCCGGTCGGCAGCCACAAAGATTTGCTGCCGTATCTGGTACGTCGTCTGCTTGAGAATGGCGCCAACAGCTCGTTCGTGCACCGTTTGGTGGATGCGCGCTGTCCGGTTGAAACCCTGACTCAACATCCTGTCGATATGTTGCTGGCCTTCGATACACTCAACAACAACAAGATTCCGTTGCCACCGCAGGTGTTCCCGGAGCGTCGTAACTCGTATGGCGTGAACGTTGATATTGAAAGTGAAAATGCGCCGTTTGAAGCGCAGGTGCAAGCCTGGCTGACCAAGCGTTGGACGGCAGGACCAGTGATCAACGGTGAAGCTTTGTTCGAAAGCATGATCAAGGCTGAACAGGCGATGGAAATCGTCAAAGCGCCTTATGATCGTCGTATCGAAGTGGGTCAGGTGGCTTACGCGAACCTTGATCATGTTTCCGCTGCCATTGAAGGGGCTCAGCACGCTTTTGCCAGCTGGAACCAGACAGCGACAGCCACACGCAGCGCTGCCCTGGAGAAACTGGCCGACTTGCTGGAAGACAATCTGGCTGAGCTGGTTGCCATCTGTCACCAGGAAGCGGGTAAAACTATCCATGACAGCATTGATGAAGTGCGTGAAGCCGTCGATTTCTGTCGCTACTACGCCAAGCAGGTCGATGCATTGGGTGAGTTGGCCGTGACCAGCTTTGATGGTCAGGTGCGCAACGTTTCCCGTCAGGGACGCGGTGTGTTCGTCTGTATCAGCCCGTGGAACTTCCCGCTGGCGATTTTCCTCGGTCAGATCACCGCTGCATTGGTAGCGGGCAACACTGTGGTTGCCAAACCGGCGGAACAAACCAGCCTGATTGCCGCACGTGCCGTTGAGCTGATGCAGCAAGCTGGATTCCCGGCCGGGACGATTCAACTGCTGCCGGGCCGCGGCGCAGAAATCGGCAGTGCATTAACGTCGCATGCGGCGATCGCGGGCGTGGCGTTTACCGGTTCGACGGCGACGGCACAGCGCATCAACCAGTCTCTGGCAGAGCGTGATGCCGCGCCGGTGCCGTTTATTGCGGAAACCGGTGGTCAGAATGCCATGATCGTGGACAGTACCGCACTGCCTGAACAGGTGGTTCGTGATGTGATTCGTTCGGCGTTTGCATCGGCTGGCCAGCGTTGTTCGGCTCTGCGGGTCCTGTATGTTCAGGAAGATGTGGCGGATCGCATCGTAGCACTGATTCAGGGCGCGATGGGTGAACTCAAAGTCGGCACGCCTTATCTGCACAGTACGGACGTCGGACCGGTGATTGATCAAACGGCCAAAACCAAGCTGACGGCGCACCTGGAACTGATGAGTCAGACTCAGCATAAAGTAGCTCAGGTTGAACTGGATGAAACGTGTCAGCATGGCGATTTTGTCGCGCCAAGTGCGTTTGAAATTGATTCGATTGCCTGCCTGAAAGAAGAGCAGTTTGGTCCGATTCTGCATATCGTGCGCTTTAAGGCGAGCGAACTGGCTAACGTAGTGGCTGAAATCAACAACACAGGCTACGGTTTGACCATGGGTATCCACAGCCGCAATGAAACGACTTACCGCTGGATTGAGAAACACGCCCGGGTCGGGAACTGCTACATCAACCGTGACCAGGTTGGGGCGGTGGTCGGCGTTCAGCCGTTTGGTGGACAAGGCTTGTCCGGGACCGGACCAAAAGCCGGTGGCCCACACTACCTGTTCCGCTTCACTCAGACCCAGTTCGCTTAACCGGTAAGTAAGGAGAATCTACATGGTACATCAAGTTGCACGCTTTTCTGATGCTTACTCGGCATGGGAAAACTGGAATCTGACGGATTTCGATTCAAAAAGTGAATGTTTGCTGGCGTTTAAAAATGCGCTGCAAGAGAGAATGCCAGGCCTTGCCGGCGTGATCTCATACCATCTTCAGCAGGCTTCGGCACTGCTTGCTCAACCGCATCAATTGGTTGGGCCGACGGGAGAAACCAACGAGCTCTACACCGCAGGCCGCGGTGTGGCTCTGCTCATCCAGAATGATCAGAGTGAAAAAGCACAACACGCCTTTGTTGCACAGCTGACTGCTGCACTGATTGCCGGAAACGGCATCGTGGTATGCAGTGATGATCTGCCGTTAACTCAGGCTTTGCAGGCTGCTTTTGAGCAGTCTTCCATTCCTGCCAACCTGATTCAGTTTGTCTCTTACGACGCTTATCAACAGCTGCTGGAATCAGACGTAAGAAGTGTTGGGTATGTAGGAACCACCTCGGTCGAGCGTACGCTTAACCGTCAACTAGCGAAACGTGAAGGCGCAATTATTGGCCTGGTTTCGGAAACGGATCTGGACGCAACACCTGTGGCGCACGATCCACATCTCTCGCTTCGGTTTATCACCGAACGCACCCGAACTATAAATATAACAGCAGTGGGTGGTAACGCGACCCTGCTTGAGCTAGGGAACGAAACCCACTAGCCCTTCTGAGTCGGCTCCTTCGCAAGAGGGGGCCATATTGAAGGCGATCTTTTTAAGAGGATTTTGTACATGGAAAATAGCTTCGCTATTACAACTACCTTTATCGTGTATCTGATACTGATGCTCGCTATCGGTGTGATCGCATACCAACGAACGAAAAACTCGTCAGATTATTTCCTGGGCGGTCGTTCCCTGGGACCTTGGCCAGCAGCGTTGTCTGCCGGTGCATCCGACATGAGTGGCTGGTTGTTGCTGGGTCTGCCTGGCTACGCGTATGCGGCGGGTATTGAGGCATTCTGGCTGGCTGGTGGCCTGCTGGTGGGTACTTGGCTGAACTGGCTGATCAGCGCTAAACGTCTGCGTACCTACAGTATCACTACTGACTCGCTGACCTTGCCTGAATATCTGTCTCGTCGTTTTAATGACAACTCAAAACTGATTCAGACCATTTCTGCATTCTTCATTCTGCTGTTCTTCCTTTTCTACACCAGTTCTGGTCTGGTTGCAGGCGGTAAGCTGTTTGAAACCGTCTTCGGTCTCGACTACACCACGGCGGTGATCGTCGGCACAGTGTGTGTGGTGTCTTACACGCTGTTTGGTGGTTTCCTGGCTGTGTCCTGGACTGACCTGGTGCAAGGTTTGTTGATGGCGGCTGCACTGCTGATCGTACCGATTGCGGCAATGGAAAACGGATTTGGTCACCTGTCGACGGATCTGGCGAACATCAACCCGAACCTGCTGACACTGTGGCAAGATTCCAAAGGTGAGCCTTTGACTGCCGTCGCGATCATCTCGCTGGTTGCATGGGGTCTGGGTTACTTTGGTCAGCCTCACATTCTGGCTCGTTTCAAAGCGACACGTTCAAACAAAGACCTGACCACTGCTCGTCGCATTGCCGTGATCTGGACCGCCTTGTCTATGATTGGCGCGATGCTGGTTGGTCTGGTTGGTCTGATTTACGTCAACAGCACAGGTGACCTGTCTCTGGACGATGGTGAAAAAATCTTCATGCTGCTGGTTAACGCGATGTTCCACCCTGTCGTGGCGGGTATCTTGCTGGCGGCGATTCTGGCGGCCATCATGAGTACGGCGGATTCACAGTTGTTGGTGTCTTCTTCTGCACTGGCGGAAGACTTCTACAAGCAAGTGTTCAAGAAAGACGCGAGCTCAGAAGAGATCGTAATGGTAGGCCGTATTGCTGTAATCGCGATTTCTATCGTTGCGCTGGTGCTGGCGATGACGCCGGACAGCTCAGTGCTGGGTCTGGTGTCTTACGCCTGGGCCGGTTTTGGTGCGGCATTTGGTCCGGCTATCGTACTGAGCCTGTACTGGTCTCGCATGAACCGTAACGGCGCACTGGCGGGCATCATCATTGGTGGTGTTACCATCGTGGTCTGGAAACAGCTGACCGGTGGTTGGTTCGATGTGTACGAAATCGTACCGGGCATCATCTTCTCGACGCTGGCGATCGTTGGTGTCAGCCTGGCAACGGGCGCGCCTGACAAAGTGGTCATTTCTCAGCATGCAAGCTTTGAAAAGCACTTGGCAGAGCTAGACTAAGTCTCCATCTCTGCGTTTCAGCGCCCCGGCTTGCCGGGGCGTTTTTGATCTCGATCAAACTGTTACCGGGGTAATATCTTTGCTCTTGACAATACCCTGACGCGTTTTTTTGCACAGTGTCACGAATTTAATACTAAAGTTTGAGCAACCGGAACCATTAAGCGCAGAATGTGTCCACAAAACTGACACCTCGGACTTGTTAAAAGGAGAAACATCATGCCGGAAGCGTACTGCCATTGCTGTCGTAAGATTACCCCACACAAAATGGTAATGAAGCGATGTCAGAACGAAGAGCAGTCGGTGTTTACCTGGTTTGCCATGCTGTTTCAGGGCGAGCATTACGTGAAGATGGAGCAACAGGCGTTCTGCCGGGTTTGCAACACTCGCTCCGAGATGAGCAAGGCGACCCCGATTGGGAACGCTCACGCTGCTTAAAAAGTTTGACACACTAGCTGAAATGGCCGCGAAATGCGGCCATTTTGGTTTCTGCGCGCGGCATTCCTTCTTGCCAGCCGATCCAGTATTATCTTGCTAGCTAACAGAACAACGAGAAGCCATCATGGAACTTGATCGCATTGACCGCGAAATCCTCCGTACTCTGCATATGAAAGGCCGTCTGTCGATGGTGGAACTGGCTCGTCAGGTCAACCTTACGACATCGCCTTGCTCCGATCGGGTCAAACGTCTGGAAAAAGAAGGCTACATCAAAGGCTATCATGCGGAGTTAAACCCCGAGAAGCTCGGCCTCGATGTACAGGTCTTTATTCATATTCGCCTTGATCAGACCAGTT
The DNA here is from genome assembly GCF_009904845.1 of Vibrio sp. V38_P2S17PM301. NCBI lineage: Bacteria > Pseudomonadati > Pseudomonadota > Gammaproteobacteria > Vibrionales > Vibrionaceae > Vibrio > Vibrio sp. V38_P2S17PM301. The sequence continues at coordinate 17,509 of NZ_WXWO01000108.1, forward strand.
TTTCGATTTTCGAAAAGTTTGCCGCTGCGGTATCCATGATGCCCGAAATTGAAGAGTGTTATTCGTTGTCGGGAGATTTCGATACCATGATCAAAGTGCGGGTCAAAGACATGAAGGCGTATCAGAACTTTATGTCGTCCAAATTGGGGACGTTACCCGGGGTGATTCAGACTCGTAGTGAAGTGGTGATCGAAGAACACAAAACCGGATTCGGCGTGAATCCAGAGTTACTTTCTACTCTGTAATTCGTGCGATTCCTGTGATATCTATGGCCGTTTGCTGACGCAGAACGGCCTTTTGGTTTGTGCTCAGCTTTGCCACTCGGTTTCACAATACACGGAATGCGCCTGCGGTTCGATTTGCAATGGGATGGTCTGACCGCTGGCGAGGCGCTGGTAGTTTTCCAACTGGTGTTGATCGGTTTCTCCCCAGTAGTGCGGAAACTGTTGGGCAAATTGTGCGAGAGTGGCAACCGCTCTTTGATGCTCTCCCAGCGCGCTGTGAGCACGCGCCAGATAACGGGCCTGCAGCCGAGTCGTCACCGGGTAGTGTTGCAGCGCCAGCACCCGTTGGTATTGTCCTTGATCCAGATAGAGTTTCATCAACGAGTAGACCGCGTAATGATGAGTGGTTGGTGCGCTGCCGTTGTCCCCAAGTTCGATGGCCTGAAGCAAATACTGTTCAGCCTTGGCCGTGTCACCCTGCGCGGCGTACCCCCAACCGAGGAAGATGTGCGTTGACAGTGCCAGCAGCGGATTATCCAACTGAGGCAGCAATTCCGTCATCCGTTGGATTGCCTGCTGCAGCTTCAGCTGATCGGCAGCGAACAGCCCCTGATCTAACATGGCAAACGCGAGATAAAAACGAACCATCTCACGAAAGTGCGGGTTGCCTAAGGTTTTAGCGTATGTCTGAGCTTCACGGAATAAAGCTTCTGCGCGGCGGCCCTGATGCTGCTGGAGATGAAAAAAACCCGCGTACAGCAGTGCCTCTGTCAACTCGTAAGGCTGATGCAGCTCACGGTACGCGGTGATGGCTTGATCCAGCGCCTGCTGCCGCTCACTGAGCGGCAGGCTGTAGTTGCGAGCTATCGCCAGTTGCGTGTCTGCTATGCGTGGCCGGTAATCCAGCTGTTGATAGTAATTCAGGGCCTTTCTCAGTTGCAGGCCATTTTGTCTGATGTCTGACCAAGGGCTCTGCTCCAGCCCTTCATTCGCCTGATTGCCCAGGTAGAACAACATGTCGGCCTGGTCATCCAGCGCCACCAGATTATCGCTCAGCGCCCGGGCGCGAGTGAGCCACTGCTGATGATCACGCCATTGCATCGCGGCCCAGGCAGCTCTGGCCGCCAGGCGATAACTGAGCAGCTTGAGGGCTTTGTCTTCGCTTTTTTCGGCCAGCGCGACTGCCTGAGCCACTCGTGGCTGCTGGTCTTCGTCGCCGCGCCGCCGGGCCAATTCAGCGTGCCAGACCGCAACGAACGCGGCCAGCACCGGATCACTGTCGGTGAGCTGTTTGGCGACGGTAACCAGAGTTTGCTCCGCGCTTGTCCACTCTCCAAGCAACACTTGGCTGCGACCCAGATAAGCCTGGGGCCACAGATCACTAGGGTCCAACACCGCCGCTGCACTGAAATAACGCCGAGCCTGATACGCCCCTTGCTGCTCAAGTGCACTGATCCCCTCGGCAAAGCTTTCAGAACTGAGTTTGAGGAAGGTTTTACCACTGCTTTTCTTTGGCATTGCCTGCGGATTGAGCAGCAGGTTGATTTGCTCCCCGACGGCGTAGATTTCCCCCGGTAACGACGGATAGCTGATACTGCCTTGCTGTATGCGTCCATCGGCGTGGATCAGCCGGAAATCCAGCACCTGCTGTTGATTGTACAACCGGACAGCGGCGGTGATGGCGACATCGGCCTGACGTGCATTCAATAACGTACGAATGTCGCTCTCTGAGGTCGGTTGCGTCAGGTTGGCGTTTAACAGCCACATCTGACTCTGGCTGGGGGAGGTGATGTCTGCCTGCGCATTCTGGCGCAGCACCATAGACAGCATGTCTGCCAGCCCCAGTTCTACCCAGTTGAGTTCTGCCAGGCCAGAGCGGTTATGAAACGGCATGACAACCACATGCTCGCTGGCCGATGGTGGCTTGGATGCTGTCCATGGCAGCAGTTGCCAGGCAGCCACGGCGGTAACCACCAGACATAACGTAAGCGCTGCCCAATGGACACGGCTGAGCCTGAGCCAGTTGGGTGACGTTTTGGGTATGATGATGTCTTGGCTCGCTGGTATCTCGTCAACCGTCACGGCTGCGTCGGTGGCAAGCGGCATAATCCATTGGTAGCCGCGTTGCGGATAGGTACGTACATAATGCGGTTGCTGCGCTTTGTCCCCCAGTGCTTTGCGCAGATCGCGGATACTTTGAGTCAGAGACGTATCGCGGAACTCACCATGCTGCCACAGTGCGCCGAGAAGCTCGTCTTTGCTGACCACACGATCGCGATGTTCGATCAGATAACACAGTAGCTCGGCGACTTTATGGCGCAGTTTAATTTCCTGGCGTTGGTCATTGCTGCTCATGTCATACAGATAACCGGTTTGTGCATCAAATTCAAAATGGGCAAATCGAACCATAGTCGGACACGGCTGTTTAAAAAATCGTGACGGAATAGTAAATCACTTCCATGTTTGGGCTCAATGGTATTGGTCATCGTTATGGGCCGTTTTCGGTGGGATTTTAGATGATTTTATCTCGATTTTAGCTGGATTTTAGGCCGATCTGATATGGCCGGAAGTTAGGCAGGATATAACTTGAGGCAACTTCACGCTCTCAGGACCCGAACGATGGAAACCACCATTCAGACGTTGCTGTTTCAAGGCCAACCTTCCTTCTATTTACTCGCTGTGGTGTTTGCCGCCGGTCTGCTGACCAGCCTGACTCCGTGTGTTTATCCGATGCTGCCGATCACGGTTTCGGTTGTGGGCAGCCAGGCCCGCACACGATCACAAAGCGTGGCTTTTTCACTCTTGTATGTCCTCGGCCTAGCGCTGGTCTACAGCCTGCTTGGCTACCTGGCCGCCAGCAGTGGGCAACTGTTTGGCACCGTGGCCACGCATCCACTGACTTTGCTGTTGGTGGCTGGCCTGTGTCTGCTGATGGCGCTTTGGATGTCGGGATGGGTGGCAATGCCCAACCTGATGACAAGCACGGCAATTTCGGTGCGAAGTGCCTGGCTGAATGTATTACTGGCAGGCGCGGTATCTGGACTGGTGATGGCGCCCTGTACCTCCCCGGTACTCGGCATGATGTTGATGTACGTCGCGGCAGACGGGAATCCGGCCTGGGGAGCGAGCCTGATGTTCGTATTCGCTTTTGGCATGAGTGCCTTGCTGATCGCCGCCGGCTCTTTTACGGGCCTGCTGACGACCATTCCACGCTCGGGGCGCTGGATGTTGGTGGTCAAATGGTTGATGGCATTACCGATGTTTGCCGCGTCTTTTTATTTCTTCTGGCAGATTTTTACCCTCCTACGATAAGGAACTTACTATGAAAAAAACGCTTCTTAGCGCGTTTGGGCTGGTGTCGGCCCTGCAACTTGGCTTGGTCAGCACAACCCATGCGGCGGCGCTGCCTCAAGCTCCGGAACTCACGGCTCAAACACTCACTGGTCGTAGTATCGACCTCAGCCAGTTTCGTGGCGAAAAGCCGGTATACCTAAAATTCTGGGCGACGTGGTGCAACTACTGCAAAGCGGAGATGCCGCATTTGCAGTCTATTAAGGACAATTACGGGGACGAGGTGGAAGTGATTTCCGTTAACGTGGGCTTTAACCAGACGCCGGCAGGCGCACAAGCTTATATGCAGCGTAATGGTTATGACCTGCCAGTGGTGTTTGATGCCGATGGCGCCATTACCCGTAGTTTTAACGTGGTGGGTACGCCGCAGCACATTCTGATTGACCGCGACGGCCATATCGCTTATCGCACGTTTCTTGCCACGGATCAACTTGACCAGATGATCGAACATTGGTCTGAAGACAAGCCGCAAGGAGAACAACGATGAACTACCTAACACTAATCACGCTGAGCTTGATGTGTTTCTCCGCGGCTGCAACCAGTTTGCCGCATCGTGTTGAGAGTGTCGCCGGCCAATCCATTGAACTGACGCACAATACGCATCTGGTGTTTTTCAATATCTGGGACAATTACGATGCCAAAAGCGGTGCGCTGAAATACGTCGATTCGCTGCCAGATACTTTTACGGACCAGTTTCCGACCGTTTGGATCCAGCCGGATCTGAACATTACCCAGGCACAAATGAAAGATTATCAACGATTCTTTCCTCAGGTCACGCCGTTGGTACTGGACCGTGGATTTGCCATGATGAACCAGATGCAAATCTGGCAGACGCCGCATCACGTGCTGATTGAAGAAGGGCGGGTGGTGTTTTCTGGCAGCGATGATGAGTTAAGCCGTTCGCTCAATCTTAAAGTGGCCAGCACGTCAGCATCCAGTGCCGCCGTGTCCGAAGCTGACACACTCGCCACCGACTACCGCCGCCCTGATGTGGGAGACAACGCGCCCAAGTTTGATCGTCAGACGCTAAGCGGTCAATCCGTTTCTCTGGCATCGTTGCTCGACCTGCAGCCTCAGGCTGTCTCGCTGGTATTTTTGGACTCCATGTGTCCGATGCCCCACTATCCTGATTGCGAAAATAAAATAGCGCTCCTGAACCAGAAAGTGGCGTCCGAGTCTGACCGGGCCTGGGTGGGAGTGATCAGCCCATTTTATGTCGATGAGTCTGTGGCAAACGACTTTGCCAAGCGCATGAAACTGGATATTCCGTTGATCTTTGATCACGGCAACGCGATATTCCACGCCTATGGCGTGCATGCCACACCGTATCAGATTGAGGTCAATCCGCGTGGGCGCATCACAGCGCGGGGCGAGTTACCTTAACGGTTCGGCAAGGTCTTTCACGGCTTTTGTTATGCACGGCGTCTGCGGTTAATTCGGACGCCGTTTGCTCTCAGACGCTTATCCTTTTGTTAATAGTATCGACGGCAGAGAGCAATTTTGGTTAGATAGGCGCTCGGTATTTATCGGTTCTACGGTAAGGCGCTGCGGCGCTATTGCTTGAAACGATCTGCAAGGATAAGGTTCTGATGTTAAGGATGATCACTAATCTCTTTCCGCTTTGGGCGGTATTGTTGTCGGCGGCCGCGTTGTTTCAGCCTCACTGGTTTGTCGACTTTAAACCTCTGATTGTGCCGCTACTGGCTGTCATCATGCTGTCGATGGGATTGACGCTCAAGCCGGCAGATTTTGCCAATGTACTAAAGAATCGCGCCGCGGTGACCGTTGGTGTCGCGCTGCAGTTCACCGTGATGCCGCTGGTGGCGTTACTGGTTGCTCGCGTTATGCAATTTGACCCAACTCTAACGGTGGGGATGATTCTGGTCGGTTGCGTGGCGGGCGGCACTGCCAGCAACGTGATGTGCTTCCTGGCGAAAGGTGACGTGGCGCTGTCCATCAGCATGACGGCACTGAGCACCTTGATCGGGGTGGCGGTGACTCCTTTGCTGGTGGAGTTGCTCGCTGGGCAGAGCGTGGATATTCCCGTGGCGGGCATGTTTGTCAGCCTGCTCAAAGTGGTGCTGCTGCCGGTGGTGGTGGGCGTGGTGGTCAACACGTATCTGCATCGGCTGGTCGAGCGGGTCGCGCTGTTTCTGCCGCTTATTTCAATGGCCGTGATTGTCTTCATCATCGCGATTGTCGTGGCACTGACGGCCGGTAAACTCCGGGAAGTTGGCCCCGTGGTGCTGGTGGCTGTCATGATGCATAATGCGATTGGTTTGGCGGCCGGGTATTGGGTCACCTTAATGTTGGGCTTTGATAAACGAGTGTGCCGGACAATCGCATTTGAAGTCGGGTTACAAAATTCCGGACTGGCAACGGCGTTGGCGATGAAATTTTTTGCCCCCGGTGCCGCGATCGCCGGATCGATATTTTCTATCTGGCATAATATCAGTGGTTCAGCGCTGGCCGGGTATTGGTCGCGACGTCAGAGTGGTTGTGATGCGGTGATGACGGAGTCCTGAAAAGCAGTGCTCCCGGAGAGAAAGATGTTAATAGTAAAAAGACTGATAAAACTGGCGATCATCTGTGTGGTGTTTTTTACCCTGTTTGACTTGCTGTCGTACGGTGAAATCACCTGGCACCTGAGGCTGATTCAGGCGCTCAGTGGGCGTTAAGGGTAAGTTGGTTTAAAAAAGCCGCTCGGTTGAGCGGCTTTTTTCATCCGGTTATCAGGCAACCAGAGCAGTCAGTACTCCAATCAGGCCGCCGAACACGCCGCCCCAGACCACCAGCCAGCCTAAGTGCTGCTTAATCATCTTCTGCACGATCTCCTTGACCAGTTGAGGTGTCAGCTCATTGAGGCGCTGATCGATGATGTTTTCGATATTGTGCTTGATCTCATCCATCATCGCCGGCGATTCCAACTGCTCTTTCAGCGCCGCTTTGACATTGTCGCTCTGACTGATTTCAATGACGGATGCCTGCATTTTTTCGACAAACGGTTCTTTGAGTGGTTGCAGTGCTTCGGTGCCGCCAAACATCGCCAGCATGCCACCAAACGGAGAGTTAGCAATTACTTCCACCAGCGAATCGAAGGTCGGATTAAAATCGACGTTAGCGATCACGGGCTCCAGATCCAATGTTTTATCGCCGGACATCTCTTTGTTCAGAAACCGGTCGATATTGGTGTCGGTGAAAAATTGCTCCATCATCAGAGTTTTAATTGCGGCTTTAAACTCTTCGAATCGAGCGGGAATCACGCCAGAGCCATACAAGCCGGGCACTTTTTCAAACAGCATATGCACAGCCAGCCAGTTGGTGATGGCGCCGGAGAAAGCGAACAGACCAGCGTAAAATGCGATCTGGTTGTCAAACTGATAACCACCGGCCAAAACGGCGATAGCAACAATATTCGTCAGTAAGCTCTTGTTCATGTGGACTTATCGATAAGGGGAATAGATGGAGCAAGAGTATATTAATGCCCCCGCGGTGTGACAAGGTCTTCGCAGCAAGATAAGTCAGGATGCAACGAAAAGTATCAGAAATGTTTATTCTATGGGCTATTTGGATACTTACAGTCACTATTTATTGTTGGCGAGTGGTTAGGATGTAGGTCCACTTTCATTTGAGGAGAACATCATGAAATCCACTTTATTGGCGTTGGTCGCCGCTTCATCTCTGACGTCGCTGCCGACTTTCGCTTTGCAGTTGCACAGTCAGGACATCCAGGAAGGCCAGCCGATGCGGGCGGAATTCGAGTTTCAGGGATTTGGTTGTGCGGGTAAGAATCATTCGCCGCAACTGAGCTGGAGCGGGGCGCCCAAGGGGACTAAGAGTTTTGCGGTCACGGCTTACGATCCCGATGCGCCCACAGGCAGCGGCTGGTGGCACTGGAGCGCGGTGGATATTCCGGCGAAGGTCACCGCGTTGGCCAAAGGGGCGGATTTGGGCAAGTTAGGTGCTGTGGAGCTGCGCAACGATTACGGTCATCCGGGGTTTGGCGGTGTGTGTCCACCACAAGGCCATGGTATGCATCGCTACCAGTTTACCGTCTGGGCGTTGCCGGTTGAAAGTCTGGATCTGCCTGAGAATGCCTCGCCAGCGTTGGCCGGGTACATGCTCAATAGTATCGCTTTGGATCAGGCAACGTTGACGGCCACCTATTCTCGTTAAAGGAGGCGTGATGACAGAGCGGGCATTTTCGGTCAGTTATTATCAGGGTTTGCATCCGCAACATTTGCGTAATGTCGCGGTGCTGGTGCCTTCGCTGTTCTGGATTCAAGCGGGCAGTAAGCGTGTGTTTCAGGCGCACCAGACTGCTGATATTGAGGCGGGGATGATGTTGCTGGTGTCTGCTCGTGAGCGGCTCAGTTTTGAAAACCGGCCGGCGCAGGGCCGGTTTTGTTCTCTGCAAGTGAGCTTTCACATCGCGCCTGCTTGCGACATGCTGGAGTATAGCCGTGGCTGCGCCTCGGATGGCAGCGGGGCGCTGTTAAAACCGGATAAAGCGCTGCAAGAGACGCTGCGTCACCTGAGCCAGCTTGATATATCGCGCTACAGTCTCGCGACACAGACCCATTGGTTAAACGCCCTTTATCAACAGTTGGCGGAACACGGCCGCTTACATCTGCTGTTCCCGGCAGAAGAGGACTCGCTGCTGGTGCGGTTGATTCGTTATTTGAGTCGAGCGCCGGGTGAAGCGCATTCGATGGAGCAGGTATGTCAGTATTTTGCCATCAGCCGGGCGACATTGATTCGCCGTTTGAAAAAGCACGATACCCGCTTTCGGGATGTTGTGCTGCAGGTCAGAATGAACCATGCACTGGCGTTAATGCAAGGAGGGGAGCGTCAACAGCTCGCTCTGGCACTGGCTTGCGGATATCAATCGCCGGAGCGATTCAGCCAGCGTTTCAGCCACTGGTTTGGCATTTCGCCCAAACAATATCTCAGAACACTGCCGCAATAAAAACGGCGACCTGAGGCCGCCGTTATCAGTGATGTGTGAGTTACGCGCTTTGCTGCTCCGGCTCTTGTTCGCCAAGGAAACCGCCGGTCTGGTGCGCCCACAATTGCGCGTAGATGCCATTGGCTGCCAGCAATTCCTGATGAGTGCCTTGCTCGACGATGTGACCTTTGTCGAGCACGATCAGGCGATCCATGGCGGCGATGGTGGATAGACGGTGGGCAATCGCGATCACGGTTTTGCCTTCCATCAGTTCGTAAAGGCTTTCCTGAATGGCGGCCTCGACTTCTGAGTCGAGTGCTGAGGTTGCTTCGTCCAGCACCAGCAAGGGCGCGTCTTTCAGCAATACCCGGGAAATGGCGATACGCTGACGCTGGCCACCGGACAATTTCACCCCGCGCTCGCCAACCTGAGCGTCGTAGCCTGTGTTGCCGAACGGATCGCTGAGCGTCTCAATGAACTCATGCGCATGTGCCTGTTTGGTCGCGCGGAGCAGATCGTCTTCGGTCGCATCCGGGTTTCCATACAGCACGTTGTCGCGAATTGAGCGGTGCAACAGCGAGGTATCCTGAGTCACCATACCGATGTTGCGACGCAGCGAGTCCTGCGTGACGTGTGAAATTTCCTGGCCATCAATTTTAATCTGGCCACCTTCCACATCGTGAAAACGCAGCAACAAATTCACCAAGGTCGATTTGCCCGCGCCAGAACGGCCCACCAGGCCGACTTTTTCTCCCGGTTTGATGTGGAGGTTAAGATGATTGATGACGCCTTTCGCCTCCTCTCCGTAGTGAAAACTCACATCATCAAACTCAATGCCGCCCTGATGTACCTGCAGATCTTTCGCTCCGGGTTTGTCTTTGATGTCGATGGGTTTGGCCATGGTGCGCATGCCGTCGACGACGGTACCCATGTTTTCAAACAAGGCCCCGACTTCCCACATGATCCACATCGACATCCCATTAATCCGCAGCGCCAGACTGATGGCAATCGCAATCGCGCCTATGGAGATGGCGTTGTCCATCCACAAGAAGATCGACAATGCGGCTATCGAGAACACCAGAATGTAGTTGGTGATTTCCACTGCGACGTCAAAGCCGGTGACCAGACGCATTTGTCGGTATACCGTATCCAGAAAACCCTGCATGCCTTTTTCTGCGTACTGGGTTTCCCGTTTGCTGTGTGAAAACAGTTTTACCGTGGCGATGTTGGTGTAACTGTCGACGATGCGGCCGGTCATGGTCGAGCGGGCATCAGCCTGTTCGGAGGCGACCTGTTTGAGCTTCGGAACAAAGTAGATCTGAATCGAGACATAACACAACAGCCAGATCATCATCGGGATCATCAGGCGCCAGTCGGCCTGAGCCAGCAAAACAATGATTGAGGTGAAATACACGGAAACGTACACAAATACGTCCATGCTCTTCATAACGGTTTCCCGCACCGCCAGTGACGTCTGCATTACTTTAGTGGCGACGCGGCCGGCAAAGTCATCCTGGTAGAAGTTGAGGCTTTGCTTGAGCAGGTAGCGATGCGCCAGCCAACGAATCGACATGGGATAGTTACCAAGCAATGTCTGATGGACCAGCAGTGAGTAGCCGACAACCAATACCGGCATGACCACCAACAGCAAGCCGCCGTAAAACATCAAGTCACTGCGATTGTCTTGCCAAAAGGTCTCAGGGTTACTGCTCGACAACCAGTCAACCAGATTGCCCATTGCGCCAAACAGCGATACTTCGACGATCGCCACCACGGTGGCCATTAAAGACATGATCAGCAGTGGAATTTCAAAGCCGCGCGTGTAATAACGACAAAACGCGAAAATACCTGCAGGCGGTTGTTCCGGTTCTTTGTCGGGGAAAGGTTGGGTGAATCCTTCAAATTTCTTAAACATAATTCGTCCTAAAAAGCCAACGTCATCAGCCTGTCACCTCATGGTGTTTGTATCCGTCAAGGGGGTTATTGGGTGTATTGATCAGGCAGAGTGCTGCAATTGTATATGAAATGTGCACATTTAGGCAGGTTTTCCCACTTCATTCACTTGCATAATATGCGAGCAACGCAAATATTACGTCTTGGTGGTAGTGAAAATTACTGTAAAATGGTTATTGTTCAGTTAAATCGTTAAGTTTTGGATGATGAAAGTCTGAAATTCAGCAAAATCAGGCTTAACAATATGTTTACAATCTGAATAAATTTAGTGAAGAGATGAGTGTCCGAACATGTTGCAGGAACAAGAAAAATTAAGTCCGGATTACCAGACCGTCCAGAACGCCAACTGTGTGGTGATGGTGCCGCCGAAGGAGTTCAAGTATAACGCAGAGACGGCTCAGGACAATGAATTCCAGCATCAGGTTGACCTGAGCGATAGCCAGGTACGCCAGCAAGCAATGGCTGAATTTGATGCGATGGTGGCCACGTTACGCCGTGAAGGCGTGCAGGTTGTTGAGTTTGATTATCCGCTTTCGGCAGTGGAAACGCCTGATGCGGTTTTTCCGAATAACTGGTTCAGTACCACGGCGGAAGGCGGCTTTTATACGTTCCCAATGGCGTGTCAGAACCGTCAGCAGGAAGTTCGCCTTGATGCGTTAGTTGAGGCATTAAGTGACGCAGGCCGTTTGGTCAGTCATCAGGACTCACTGGTCGATTATCTCAACAGCAATGCGCACCTGGAAAGTACCGGCGTGATGGTGATTGATCACGTTAACCGGACAATTTACGCGGCGTTGTCTCAACGTTGTGATCGCGAAGTGCTGGAAGATTATGCTGAGCGCATCGGTTATTCACGCGTGGTGTCGTTCCAGACTGCATTGCCGTCTGGCCATCCGATTTATCACACCAATGTGATGATGGCGATTGGCGAAGGATTCTGCGTGATCTGTGATGAAGTGATCCCGGAGTTTGAACGCCGTTTCGTGCTCAAATCACTGGCCAAAGACAAGCAGGTGATCTCGATTTCGATAGATCAAATGAACCGATTCTGCGGCAATATTCTGCAGTTGGAAACGGTCAATGGTGACAAAGTGATTGCGATGTCTCAGTCGGCGTTTGATGCGTTCTCACCCGCGCAGCGCGCACAGTTGTCGAGTCACGGTAAACTGCTGCCCTTTAATGTGAAAACCATTGAAGACATCGGTGGCGGCAGCGTGCGTTGTATGTTGGGCGAAGTGTTCCTGCCAAGTCGCAAAAATCCGCTGTAACCTATCCGTTTGCCGTCGGCGCCGCTCATGATTGGGCGGCGTCGCTGTTTTTGCGCCACTTTATTGGTCTCACTACCATTCGACACTGGATTGGCGGATAAAAACGCGGATCATCAGCGCCCCGGTGGCTGGTAGGCGAGTGAGGTGTCGTTTCTCATAAAGACATTACTGGCGATCACGCTGCCCCCGCATATCAGGCCGAGCGCGGTCCAGGTTTCTGGCGTTGGAACCTCGCCAAACACAGGAATGGCCAGCAAAGTAGCGACAGCTGGCGTGGCAGAAGCGAATGCCGCAGATCGCTCCGCACCCAATTTAGTAATCGCATGCAGATAGGTAAACGCCGCCAACAGACCCGCCCCAACGCCTTGTAGCAGGATATGCCCGCTGACCTCTTTCCACGGCCAGTTGACCAAGGCGGTTTGTGCCAGATGGCTGTCGAGGCGTCCGCTGACAATCAATACGAGTAATGCGCCAGCAGAGACCAGAGAAATATAACCCGCGCTGACCAAAGGATGCAGATTGGCGACCCGGGCACTGATGGTGAACATTGCCCACATCAGGCTGCCAAGTAGGAATAGCATGTGGCCATTCAGTTGCGCATAGTTATACGTGGAAAGGCTGGAATAAAGGAACAATCCAATGCCGCTGAGCACCAGTGTCAGGCCAGCCAGACGGTGACGGCTGAGCGGCTGAGCATAGCAACTCACGGCAATCGCTGACACAAACAGTGGCAGTGTTCCGGGGATCAGGGCACTGCCATGAGCCACGGGCGCATACTGCATGGCGGTGCTGGCCACCAGCAGATAAGGCAGGCCGCAGCCAACTAGCATGCCGACGTGGTAACGACGTGGGACGGCCAGCAATTGCTGACGCGCTTTCATTACCCAGGGTAACAGCACCAGGGCTGGGAAGATAAAGCGCGCTAGCGCAATATCCGCAGGAGTCAGTGCGGAATTCGCCCCGCCTTTAAGTGAAAGAAAAAAACCGGACCAGAGCAACAGTGTGGCCAGTATCGCCAGATACCCAGAAATCATAACCGTCTCGTGAGGTTGGACACATTGGATACCATTATGAAAAGGAAATAACGCATTAACCGGGCAAGTTGTGGTAAAAATAAAGTGATCTATGATTGAATCAACTCAGTTTTAATTATTTTTTGATAGAAAAATGCAAAGGATTGAAAATGGACCGAATCGATCGTCACTTGCTCAGGTTGATCCAGCAACACGGCCGGCTCTCGACGGCTGAACTGGCGGACATGGTTGGTTTGTCCGCCTCACCCTGTGCGAGGCGGCTGAAACGTCTTGAGGAGTGCGGGGTGATCGACGGTTACCGTGCCTGCCTGAACAAGAGCAAAATCGGGGTGGGTATGACGGTCTTTGTTGAAGTCAGTCTCAATAATCATCAGGCCAGTTCGATTGATGATTTTGAACAGGCCGTGATGGCGATGGAAGAGGTGATCAGTTGCCACGTGGTCTCAGGTGCCTACGATTATCTGCTTGAGGTAGTCAGCAAAGAGCTGGCGGGTTATGAATCTTTCATCCGTAAGCTCCAGCAACATGAAAACGTCAAAGATATCCACACCCATCTTGCGATTCGCCAGGTCAAAGGTGAGGGCATATTGCCTGTCTTTATCTGATCAGCAGCGAGTGCCGCACACCGGTGGTGAGAGGACTCGTGCTCGTTGTCGGAGAGTGGCTGGGATTCGGTACATGAAGCGGGGTCGTAAGCGACGACTCTGTCACGCTTGTAGCGCAGGCGCTTGAAAAGCGTTTCAGGATGGGGCAAGGTGTGTTTTTCTCAATGTTGCGACATGTTCGGATAGCTGCCCCATGCCTGAAAAAATTCTGTCATCGATTGTTGTGCTGCCACTGCTGCTGAGTACGTCGGCACTGGCGAGTGTTGAGCCAATCACCCCGCAACAATGCAAAGTGATGCGGGAAAAAGGGGCGATAAGCAATGAATCTCCGATTCAATGCGATCGCCTGTCGACGGTACACGTGCGCCACTATGATTTTAATGGCGAGGTCAAACAAGGCGCGGTGGTGGTGATGAATTCGGTTGCGCATCGTGTTGAGCGCATTTTTGAGGCACTCTATCAACGCAAGGTGCCGATGCAATCCGTACTGCCCATTGAACACTTCAACGGCAGTGACAAAGCGTCGATGACGGCCAACAACACCAGCGGCTTCAATGCCCGGCCGATGACCGGCGGCACGGAGTGGTCGAAACACGCATTTGGTCTGGCTATTGATATCAATCCGGTGCAGAACCCGTTTATCGACATTGATGATCATAATCGGGTCAGTGTACAGCCCGAACAATCCACCAAGCAGTATCTGAACCGATATACCTACCGGGCTGGCAAACCGGTTCGCAGTGGTATGGCAGAAGACGTGATCGATATTTTCGCTGAGAACGGTTTTTTGACCTGGGGCGGTTACTGGAACTACCCCATTGATTCACAGCACTTTGAAGTCGGACCGCGTGCGCTGGTCAACCGTTTGGCAGCGGAACCGGGCAAAGCGCGAGGGGTTTTCGAAAAATACATTGCTGACTACCTGACCTGCATGAAAGCGTCCACTCAGGCGGTACACGAACAGGCCCGGGCGATTTGTGTTCAGAAGGTAACGAAAAAATTCTCTAATTGGGCCCCTTCGCGCAAATAATGCCACCTATTTGGGACGATACGCTGTTGGTAATTCTCCTTTTTTCGTTTACGTAAACCCAGAGAATAGCAACAAAAATAGCCCCATTCGGGCTATTTTTTGGACCGATGATCAGGCGGTTTTTTCGCTGTCGCGGTTGAACGCCCAAGCGTACATCAGCTCCAGAGCAATGGTGGCGCCAGCCAGTGCGGTAATGTCACTCTGATCGTAGGGCGGCGATACTTCCACCACATCCATGCCGACAATGTTCATCCCGGCCAGGCCGCGAATGATTTTCAGCACTTTGTCCGAGTTGAGTCCACCACAGACCGGTGTACCGGTCCCCGGGGCAAAAGCCGGATCCAGACAATCGATATCAAACGTAACGTAAACCGGTTTGTCACCGGTGATGTCGCGGACCTGAGTGACGATGTCAGCGACGGGTAGATCGTTGGCTTGCATCGCGTTGATGACATTAAAGCCATGACGCTCCTGAGCGTACTCGGTTCGGATCCCGATCTGAACCGAATGTTTCGGTGAGATCAGGCCTTCATTCGGCGCATGATAAAACATGGTGCCGTGATCATAACTGCTGCCATTGGCGTAGGTGTCGGTATGCGCGTCAAAATGAATCAACGCCATCTCACCGTGGTGCTTGGCATAAGCACGCAGGATGGGCAGGGTAATGAAATGATCCCCTCCCAGTGCCAGCATGGTTTTGCCGCTTTTCAGAATCTCTGAGGTGGCCGCTTCAAGCCGGTAGGTAAAATCTTCTGCGTCGCCACAATCAAACACCAGATCGCCAGCATCGATCACTTTGGCGCGTTTGAAGACGTTAAATTCCCAAGGAAACTTTTTACCCTCCCAGGCCAGATTCACTGATGCACGGCGAATCGCATCCGGGCCCATCCGGGCACCGGGACGTCCTGATGTCGCCATATCCAGCGGAACCCCAAGCACCACCAAATCGGCATCGCTTTCCAATGGATTGCGCTGATAAGGCTGACGCAGGAATGTCATCGCATTGGAATAGAGTGAATAATCGGTTTTGCTAAACAAATCATTCATTTAAAAGTCCTCTAAGTAAGTATACCCGCTCAGACCCTGTTCCAGTTCATCCAGAATGGTCTGCTGTTCGTGGCCGGATACGCGCAGGCGCACCAGTTCGCGGTAATGTTCACGGATGCTGTCTACATCAATATGGACGTAGCGCATCATATCTTCCACCGTATCGCCTTCGTTGATCGACGTCAGTTCAGCCTGGCCATTGTCATGGATGTTCACTACCACGCTGTGCGTGTCGCCGAACAGGTTGTGCATGTCACCCAATATTTCCTGATACGCACCGACCAGGAAAAAGCCCATCAAATAGGGTTGATCTTTGGTCCACGCTGGTACGGGTAGGGTCGTTTCAATGCCTTGGCCTTCCACGTACTGTTCGATTGCTCCGTCAGAGTCACAGGTGATGTCGAGCATCACGGCGCGGCGATCGTCGAGACGGTCCAGTCCTGACAGTGGCAGGACCGGGAATACCTGATCGATACCCCAGGCATCCGGCAGCGACTGGAACAACGAGAAGTTGACGAAGAACTTGTCTGCCAGACGTTCGCTAAGCTGGTCGAGGATCGGCCGGTGGAAACGGTTCTTTGTGCTCATCTTGTGACTGAGCTGATGATATATTCTCAGCGACAGTTGTTCTGCCCAAGCACGTTGCTGCAGGTTGAGAACGCCCGTGGCGAACTGAGAATGCACTTCGGCCAGGTCACTCTGAGTGTCATTGTAAATTTCAATCAGTGCGCGAGCATCCATACCATCTTGCAGGCACTCCCAGTTACGCCACATATTTTGCAGCAGAAGAGGGTCGTGCCACTCCGGTTCAGAGACACTCTCCGGATGGTACGCTTCGGTGCCGATGACGTTTGTGATCAGGACCGCATGGTGTGCCGTCAGTGAACGGCCTGATTCCGAAATGATCACCGGCGTTGGCTGTCCGTACTGCAGGCAGACGTCACCAACGGTATTCACTACGTTGCGTGCGTATTCCGCCAGACCGTAGTTCATCGAGTTGGACGACTGGCTGCGTGTGCCGTCGTAGTCCACCGCCAAGCCGCCACCGATGTCGAAATAGTCGATGTGTGCCCCCATGCTGCGCAGTTCGCAGTAGAAGCGGGCGGATTCATTGACACCGTTGCGCACGTCACGAATGTTGGCCATTTGCGAACCCAGATGAAAATGCACCAGTTGCAGCGCATCAAGCATATTTTCACTGCGCAGCCGATCCATCACATTGAGTACCTGCGATGCGGAAAGACCGAACTTAGATTTCTCACCACCGCTGGACTGCCATTTGCCTGCGCCTTGCGATGCAAGACGAATGCGGATCCCAAGCCGGGGTTTTACGTCCAGGCTTTTGGCCTCTTTCAGCACTAAGTCGAGCTCAGACATTTTCTCCAGCACAATAAAGACTTTATGACCGAGTTTTTCGCCGATCAGAGCCAGACGCATGTATTCACGATCTTTGTAACCATTGCAGACGATGACTGAGCTGGCTTTCTGCGCCAGGGCCAGTACTGCGAGCAGTTCAGGTTTACTGCCGGCTTCCAGACCCAATTGTTTGGTTTCCAGCTGAGCCTGACTGGCCAGTATCTCATCGACTACTTCACGCTGCTGGTTTACCTTAATCGGATACACCAACAGATAATTGTTCGGGTACTGGTACTCTTCAATTGCCTGATTAAATGCCTGACAGATGTTGTGTACTCGCTGATGCAGAATTTGCGGAAAACGCACTAACACCGGCAAGCTGAGACCTTGCTGTTCGATCTGGTGTACAATCTGGCTCAGCGGCATCGGATGCGCATTATCGTTGCGTGGCGAAACGTAAACTTCACCGTTGTTATCGATACCGTAAAAACCCTGACTCCAGTAATGGACGTTGTAATCAGCACGTACGCTGTCTAGTTTGGATACTTGTTCCACATTTCATCTCAAGCAATCGTTATCTGCTGGCTGAGTCGGCCACCAAGATAAAACAGAAAACCGTGACCTGCCGCTGGTGGAGGTCACACCCGACACGGTGTCGCGTCAGCGCGCATTAACGGACAAAAGCGGGTGTGAGTCTAATGATTAAAATTTGTCGTCACGATTGAAAAACGGCGCGATTCGCTGACGAATCATCACTGCTGTATATCTATGAAAAATTCTGCTATCGACGGCCGAAATGAGCGTGTTTTTCTCACTCAGAATGCGATTGTGGCCGCTGACCAGCAGCGCAATGTATGGCTGATAGGCAAGGATCAGCGTGTTACCCGCCAAACCGTGCAGTTGGGCGACAACATTGCCAACGGCATGGTGATCGTCGAGCAAGGGGTGAAGGTTGGTGAACCAGTCGTGACAACCAGTTTACAGAGCTTGCATGATGGCATCAGCGTCCGGGTGATCCAACCCGACCATCAGGTATTATGTCGGATGCCACTGCAACAGATGAGCCGCAACCTCAGGAGTGCTGTCATGAAGCTGCCGGAATAAACACCCGGTGTTCGCCACAGGGCCGGATTCAGTCGGACAGGTGAATATCGGTCTGGTGTTGGTCAGTGGACTGATTGCGGGTACGTTCTTCTCGTTGTTTATTGTCCCGACCGCGTATGCGCCACAAAAATAAACGCATCTAAAATGGGCTTTCTTTATCCAGCTCACTGCACATTTCGACAATGGCAAGCGAAAGCCCGGATTTAATGATTTGTTGTTGCCGCTGTAGTTGCAACTGATAAAAATCCAGATCGATATCGCCATCCGGTTCCATGACTTCAAGTTGAACCATGCCCATTTTCTGCACCAGATTCAGTTTGCGTATTGGCTCAAGTATCGTCGGGTCGGTAAATTCGTACTCAGCACCATCGCTGTTTAGCTTGTTACGTAGCTTAATCAGATCTTCAATATCGTGGTAAATCGAGTCGGGCAGAACGCCTAAACCATACAACAATTTGAGACGAACCGCCGGATCACCCAATGGACCGGAATCGTGCAGCAAAGGGCCAACCACCGATTGAACCGCGAAGTTGTCTTTGCGGAAAATTCGTTGCATCAGCACATCAATGGCGACTTCGAATATCTCCACCGTCGCAATAAAAAAACCGCGTACCGAGGGGGTATTGTTGAGACGCTCTAAGATTTCGGTTTCGTTTAACTGGTCTGCCATAAAGTGATTAACGTTGTGATTCAAAAGGGGCCATATGGCCCCATAGACTTACAATTGGTTGAAGATAGCTTCAACCTGCGTGGCTTCTGCACCGTTCTCATCCAGACCGGTGTAGTGAGCCAGAGTGGCTCTCAAGCCATGTTCACGTAGCGATGTTTGCAGCTCGACCGCTTGTGGATCGCTGTCGTTGGTGTATTTCAACGCTGCGGCGATGCCTCTGAGCAGCATGTGATTATCCGTGCCATACTCGATTGTACCCAGTAATGGTTTGATTAATCTATCGTTTGGCCCTAATTTGCGAATTGGCTGGCGTCCAACGCGATCCACTTCATCCACCAGATACGGATTCGCAAAGCGTCCGAGAATTTTCTCAATGTACGCGGCGTGAAATGCCCGATCGAAACCGTAGCGACGGATCAGCACTTCGCCACTCTCTTCCATTGCCTGTTTTACATCGGCGCGAATCTGAGGATCTTCAATTGCTTCACGAATGGTCTTGTGACCTTTCAGGCAACCGAGATACGCGGTAATGCAGTGGCCAGTGTTGAGAGTGAACAATTTACGCTCAACAAACGCCATCAGATTATCGGTTTTTTCCATGCCGTTGATGTCCGGCACTTCGCCTTTGAACTGGCTTTCATCGACGATCCATTCGCTGAAGCTTTCGACGGTCACTTCCAGAGGATCGTCATTGGCGGCTTCGGCTGGTGGAACGATACGGTCAACCGCTGAGTCGACAAAACCTACCAGCTCATCCGCTTTGGTGTGCAGCGCCGGATCAAGATGCTTGTAGACTTCGCCTTTCAGGTGGGTAGTGCCACGCACCATGTTTTCACAGGCAATGATATTCAGAGGGTTATCGTTACCGGACTCAAAGCGCTTAGCGATGCCGGTTGCGATGGTTTTGGCAATGATGTCAAGTACGTTCGGGCCGACGGCCGTGGTGACCAGATCGGTATTCGCGATGCGGTCAATCACATCATTACTGGTCGAATTCACGGCGGTGACATGTGTAACGGTGTCAATGGTGCATTCCGTACCGACGACTTTTACTTTGTATTCTTGTTTATGACTGAGTTGGTCAACCAGAGGGGCATCGACGTCTGCAAAGGTCACTTCCACATCCGCATCGGCCAGCAGTTTGCCGATAAAGCCTCGGCCGATGTTACCCGCACCAAAATGTACTGCATTTTTCATAATCTGTTACCTACCAAAAAAGTGACTAACGAATCTTAAAGATGAGGTCCGCCACAATAGGGGGGCGTGACGAGACCTCGGTTTTTGCTCAGGAGCAAAACAGGTTAGGCTGCCTGGTGACCGGACAGAATGTTGAGAATGTCCTCAACCTTGTCGGTACTGGTCAGCATGTCGATGGCCTCCGGCTCATCAAGTGCGTTAGTAATGGTGGTAATGACCTGAATATGTTCATCGTTTTTCGCCGCGATACCGATAACCAGCTTGGCAATGTCATCCGCGTCTTCGCCAAACTGTACGCCGCCAGGGTACTGGCAGATAACAATGCCTGTTTTGATGACTCGGTCTTTGGCCTCTACAGTACCGTGAGGTACAGCAATGGATTCACCCAGATAGGTGGGGACCAGTTTTTCGCGTTCGAACATGGCGTCGACGTATTCTGGCTCCGCGTAACCCATCTCAACCAGCTTGTTACCCGCATAGCGAATGGCTTCGTCTTTATTTCTGGCTTTGAGGCCCAGATGAATGTTTTCTCGCTCAATACGGAATACCGATGGCTGCTGGTCTTCAAAGCTATCGTCGTTCGCGGCCAGCACGGTCAGTTTGACCATATTGGCATCATTCGCAGCCGGTTGGTTTTGTGCGGCCATCAATTTAACCACTAGCTGATTGTACATTTCGCTGTCCAGGAAGTTCGTCAGGGAAATGTGGTGTGCGTCAGGTGCGTGCTTACGGGCACGATCCGTTAAGTCTTTGTGTGTAATCACGATGTCTGCGTCCTCTGGCAAGCTGTTGATGGCTAAATTAGTCACGTGGATGTCTAATCCGGCATCCTGGACTTTCTTGCGCAGCATGCCTGCGCCCATAGCGCTGGAACCCATACCCGCGTCACACGCAACAATGATGCTTTTCACACTCGCCATATCGACATCGCCTTTGCTTTGCTGATTGGCTACCGCGCCTTTTGACGTGGCTTTCATGTCTTGCATTTGTGAAGTCGCCTTCTCCAGCGCGACTTCATCGCCATCTTCTTCAGAGGTACGTTGCGCTTTCATCAGAACTGAAGCCACTGCGAAAGAGACGGCCGCCGCTGAGAAGATAGAGCTCAGTACGCCCACCATAGAAGCTTTTGGTGTCATCAGCAGTACTGCGAAAATTGAACCCGGTGAAGCTGGAGACACAATACCCGCGTTAAATACCGTCAGGACAAAGACACCTGTCATACCGCCTGCAATTGCGGCCAGGATCAGACGCGGGTTCATCAGAATGTAGGGGAAGTAGATTTCGTGGATACCACCGAAGAAGTGGATGATGGACGCCCCACCTGCAGTCTGTTTGGCTGTGCCTTTACCAAAGACGATATACGCCAGCAGGATACCCAGACCCGGCCCTGGGTTTGCTTCGATCAGGAAGAAGATGGACTGACCGGCTTCAGATGCTTGCTGGATGCCCAGAGGTGAGAAAATACCGTGGTTGATGGCGTTGTTCAGGAACAGAATTTTCGCTGGTTCAACAAAGATAGAAGTCAGTGGCAGAAGGTGAGCGTTTACTAGGAAGTTTACGCCAGCCGCCAACGTGCCGGACAGGATCTTCACAAACGGACCGATGAAGAAGAACGCCAGAATAGCCAACGCCATGCCGATGATACCGGCGGAGAAGTTATTGACCAGCATTTCGAAGCCGCTTTTCACTTTTCCGTCGATCTTTTTGTCAAAGGTCTTGATTGCCCAGCCGCCTAATGGTCCTACCATCATGGCGCCCATGAACATTGGAATGTCGGTACCGACGATCACACCCATGGTTGTGATCGCACCGACCACAGCACCACGATCACCGCCGACCAATTTACCACCGGTGTAACCGATCAGTAGTGGCAGCAGATAAGTGATCATTGGACCAACCATAGACGCCAGCGTTTCGTTTGGCAGCCAGCCAGTTGGAATAAAGAGTGCGGTAATAAAGCCCCAGGCGATGAAAGCGCCGATATTAGGCATTACCATGTTAGACAGAAAGCGACCAAAATTTTGTATCTTGATCTTAGCATCTGGTGATATCATAAGAATTCCCCGTTCGATGTTCTGATGAATATTGTTGTAGTAACGGTTCGCCAAAACCGCTTGATTGCTTAGTACCCAATCAATTTACCACACAATCTTCATTTGGAACTGACAACGGGTTTTTCGTGATCAGCTCCGCATAAAATCCCTACTGCAAAACAATTTTTAGTGACCACTGTCATATCTCTGACATGTAATTTAGCTACATTTTGTTGTTTTTATAATTGTCAATTAATTTTAAATGATCGCCATCACAAAACGTAGTTGGTCAATAAGTGTTTCATGAGTGATCTTTGTCACACAAATGAAAGGTTGAAAAATTAATTCCACACAACAGGTGATCTTTCTCACAGGTCATTATTTATTTAATTGATCGAATTAAATCCCGTCCAATCTGCCGTCGCTTTTTTGTAATTAAGATACGGCGAACGATATGTCGTGGGTGGCATAATTTTCGTCAGCGAAAGGACTTGCGGAGGGCGATGGCAACCAAACAATAATAAAGAGTAATCCATTGGGTGCATATTTGACCGTTTGTGATGATCCGCATTTTTCATGCCTTAATCACAAAGTTAACAATAAGGTCTTAGTGCGAGCCATGACAAGGTTCAGGGTTATTTTTATTCTTGTTAGAATGCCTGCGTTTTTTATTCATGCCTCAAATAAATTTTCGAATAAATTCCATGAAAGAAAGGATAACAATCTCGGTATCGTCTATTCATGGCACGCAGCATTTCCAGTTTGGAAAATGGTTTCGCCATGTGCTCAAGGGCTTGGGATATTGTATGGCTGTCAGCCTGATTGTGACTGGCGGGGTGATCTACTATCTGAAGAATGAAGTGGATTTCGCCAAGATCAAACAGCGGGAGCTCGAAACAAAATCCATGTCTTTGAGTGAGGAAGTGACGTCGCTCAAAGAGCTTAAGGACAACTTGGAAAGCGACCTGATGGAGCGCGAAGAGCGCATCAATCTGGTGGCTGATCGTCTGGGCGACTTAGAGAAAGTTCTCGGAGTCGAAGAGGGGGCCGGTGCACTAGAAACCCGTCTGGACGCGGCAGCCATCACGTCGTCGGTTCGAATGGTGATGTTAACCCAAATCCCCAGCGGATCGCCTGTTCAGCATGCACGTATTTCGTCAGGATATGGCAAGCGTAAACATCCCGTGACCGGGAAAATGAAATTTCACCGCGGTCAGGATTTTGCCGTCAACATTGGTACGCCTGTCTATGCTCCGGCTGATGGGGTGGTAGAAGTCGTCCGACCCAGCAACAAGGGGAGTGGTAACTTTCTCCGCCTGCAGCATGCTTACGGTTTCTCCAGTTCGTATTCGCACTTACAGAAGTTCAAAGTGCAAAGTGGCGATTTTGTGCAGAAAGGCGATCTGATTGGCTACTCTGGTAACAGTGGTTTGTCGTCGGGCCCACACCTGCACTATGAAGTTCGTTTTGTTGGCCGGCCGTTAAACCCCCGACCATTTGTTGACTGGGGGGTAGACAATTTCGAGACACTATTTAGTAATGTAAGAGGTATTCGATGGGAATCTTTGGTAGACAAAGTCGAGTTAAGAGTCAGCAGTCAGCTACAACTGTCATCGCAAAAGGCTGTGCAATTAGCGGACAGCTCCAGTTAGAGTGCGATATCCAGGTAGACGGTTCTATCGACGGGGCCGTCGAAGTGGAAAAAAGTCTGGTGATCAGTGAATCCGGTTTGGTCAGTGGTGAAATCCGTGCCGAACGTGTGATCATCAACGGCGAATTTGAAGGCACCTGTTATGCTGACGTAATCGAGATCCTGAGCCGTGGCCGGGTAAGTGGCACCATTTACAGTGACAACCTCAGTATTGAGCCGGGAGGCAAGTTCCATGGCGTGACCCATGCCGGGCAGTACAGTCAGTCTGAGCGTCAGGTGGTGGACTTGTGCGATGCGAAAGCGGCTGCCGAAGCCTGATTGAACCCACGATGCACCGACAAAAGCCACGCACTTGCGTGGCTTTTGTATTTGGGGGCGCTCGGTTTGAACACGTGTGCAACGAACAGAGAGGACCCGTATTGTGGACCTTATATGGGGCTGACTTTGGAACCCATGTCATGTTTGTGGCGCAATTTAGCAAGCCAACTGGTCATACCGGTATAATCGGACGCAATCAATACAGGATGTAGGCATTATTTCCTCGCCAAACGACGTTTCTTTCACCTAATGAAACGGCTTGGATATAAAGCATTTAATATTTTTCGTCCATGGCCGATACAATAAGTATCAATAGAGCAGAAGTCATTAGATGAGTATTATCGGAATAGCGATCGGCGCCACAGGACTGGCACTGATATTAGTGTTCCTCTGGATGTTGTCGCTGTCATTGCGCAAAAAGCGTCTGGAAGAAGAGAAACGTCAGCGAGAGCTGGCGTATCGTCGTGCGCTGGAAAAAAACAAGCAGCGAGAGCGGCAGGAGCGCATTCTCAAGGCTGAAGAAGGGCATGTCCCAACCATTCTGTTTTTGGCCAAAGAAGCTGAACGCACCAACATCAAAGAAGCGCTGCACTGGTACACCAAAGCCGCGAAGCTCGACAGCATTAATGGCATGTACGGCATTGTTCGTCTCAGCCAGAAAATGCGGGAAGATCTGGTGCTGAAAGAACAGGCTAAGTTCTGGCAAAATTGCATCTCAGCACTGGAGGGCAATGCCTCAGCCAAATATGACATGGCGTTGGCGCTGTTTCACGGGCGGGGAACGGATCAAAACGTATTAAAAGCGACTTCCGTGATGCAAGAAGCGGCGGAAGAAAAAAACATCGATGCAATACTTTTTCTTGGCGAGTGGTGCGTTTCCGCGAATAACCCACAACGTAAACCTCAGGATTCGACTTATTGGTACAAACGTGCGGCGCAGCTTAACAGCCTGGAAGGGCGTATGCGCCTTGGGTTGAATTATCTGCATGGGGTTGGCGTTTCTGCGGATCACAATAAAGGTTGCTACTGGTTAGAACGGGCGGCAGAAAAGGGACATGTTCAGGCGATGTATCACGCGGGTGAAGCCTGGATGGACAGAGGGAGCAAAGGCAACGCAATCGCGTATATCTGGTTGTTCCTGTCGGCGTATTTTGGTTATGAGCCGGCAAAAGCACTGCGTGATCAGGTGGGTGCTAATTTAGGGGTCGATTCTGTAGTCGGGTTGCAATCTCTGGTTCGGCCAATCATCAAGAAAATGGCGGCGGGAACCGTCAGTAAGCACTCTGTGATCCGGGTATTGAACAAACTCTACAAACGTGGCATCCAGTTGCCACAAGATGCCACTGACAGTGAGCTACTGAGCGATGACAATGAGCTGGACGAAGAGTTACTCAGTCGCGCAGCGGACACAACGCAGTCTCAGCCGCAACCTGAACCACAGCCTCCTGAGCCAGAATCTCCACCGCCTAAAATGGACTTCAGCGCCGGTTTTAAGTTGTAGACTCGCATCGGATAGACACAAAAAAGCCCCGGTATCAAACCGGGGCTTTTGCATGTTTGGCGGCTTATTCTGCTGCCAGTCGCTTCTGCTCTTTTCTGTGTTGCGCTTTGCACACAGCGGCAGTGAACACAACGTCAGTGGAGCTGTTCAAAGCGGTTTCTGCTGAATCCTGGATAACACCAATGATAAAGCCTACCGCCACGACTTGCATCGCCACTTCGTTTGGAATACCAAACAGGCCACATGCCAGAGGAATCAGTAACAAAGAACCACCCGCAACGCCTGAAGCGCCACAAGCTGAAACTGCAGCCACAATGCTCAGCAGCAGTGCGGTCAGGATATCCACTTCAATACCCAGCGTATGCACAGCCGCCAGAGTCAGCACTGTAATGGTGATGGCGGCTCCAGCCATGTTGATTGTTGCACCCAACGGGATAGACACTGAGTAGGTGTCTTCATCCAGTTTCAGCTTTTCACACAGTGCCATGTTCACCGGGATATTTGCGGCACTTGAACGGGTAAAGAATGCCGTAACACCACTTTCGCGCAGACACTGCAGTACCAGTGGGTAAGGGTTTTCACCGGTTTTCACCAAAACGATAATCGGGTTTACCACCAGAGCGATGATCAGCATCGCACCCAGCAATACACCCAGAAGCTGCGCGTAGCCAGACAGAGCTTCAAAACCTGTGGTGGCCAGCGTAGACGCAACCAGACCAAAGATACCAAACGGTGCCAAGCGGATAATGAAGCGAACGATTTGAGACACGCCGTGACTCAGATCTTCAAATACCGCTTTGGTGGTCGCTGATGCGTGGTGCAGAGCCAAGCCCAGACCCACCGCCCATGCCAGGATACCGATATAGTTGGCGCTCATCAGCGCATTCACTGGGTTATCGACCAGTTTGAACAGCAGGGTATTCAGAACTTCACCGATGCCTTGTGGTGGCGTTGTCCCTTCAGCGCCTGACACCAGAGTCAGTGTGGTAGGGAACATAAAGCTCATGGCGACAGCGGTCAGTGCGGCGGTGAATGTACCGAACAGGTACAAAACCACGATAGGGCGCATATAGGTGTGTTGGTTTTTCTTTTGGTTGGCAATAGAAGCTGCCACCAGAATAAAGACCAGAATAGGAGCGACGGCTTTCAGCGCTCCGACGAACAGGCTTCCGAGTAAACCCACCTCTTGTGCACGTTCCGGAGCCAGGAGCGCCAGCACGCTGCCGAGTACGATACCCGCCAGGATTTGGAGAACCAGGTTTCCACGCGCAAAACGGGCGAAAATATTGTTGCGATGCATAGTTATCCCTGCAATGAATCAATCTCTAAAATTATAGTGATGTCAGCTATTGAAAACTGAGGATGACAATAATAGTGGCTCAAGATGATGTGTCTAGAATTAATTGAGAATTAGCACAGCTAATTGCAAAAATGCTGTATATGTAACATTTTATGTTGTTGATTGTTTCGCGCTTGTTATTGATGCGTTGTGGGGAGATTGTTGTAGGAAATTATTCACCCGGCAGGTTACCGGGTGAATCGTAGCGTGTTAGTGGTTTTGCTTGAGTTTGCGTTTGTCTGACTGCACGGAACGATACATTTTACCCAGTTGTTTAAACTTGGCTCGCTGTTGAGCCAGGCTCGAGCTGTTATGGGCTTGTTCACGCAGCAGCTTGAAATAATTCTTCAGGCGACGCTCTTCCAGCTCACCACGATCGACGGCCTGAGTCACAGCGCAGCCGGGTTCCCCCTGGTGGTGGCAATCGTTGAACCGGCACTGCTGAGCGAGCAGCTCGATATCTGCGAACGCTTCACTGACGCCTGCGGCGCAGTCTGCCAATTGCAATTCGCGCATTCCCGGGGTGTCAATCAGAACCGCCCCCGATGGCATGAAGTGCAACGAACGTGACGTGGTTGTATGGCGCCCTTTGTTGTCGTCTTCACGGATCGAACCGGTGTCCTGTTCCGTTGTGCCCATCAAGGTATTCACCAGCGTCGATTTTCCGACCCCGGAAGAGCCCATAAAGGCCACGGTTTGCCCAGGTTGACACCAAGGGGACAGTCGGGCACAACTGTCTGCGTCAAGGCCGTTTACGGCTTCGACACACAGCAGGGGGCTCAAGGCTCTGACTTGCGCGATTTTCTCTTCCGCGTCATCGCATAAATCGAGTTTACTCAGAACGATGACGGGCTCACTGCCTGCTTCGTGTGCCAAAGCCAGGTAACGTTCGATCCGGCTGAGGTTAAAATCAAGATTCAGTGAACAGACAATAAAGACGCTATCGACATTGGCTGCAATAAGTTGCTCGGCGATTTTACTCCCAGCGGCCTTACGACTGAATAGCGACGAACGCTCTAACGTTCGCAGGAACTGCTCATTTGGGTCGAGCAGTAACCAGTCGCCCACCGTCATTGCAGGTTGCGAATGATGGATAGGCAAGTGGTGCTCGCCGAGTTCGCTGAGCAGTGTGTAGCCGCTTCGCTGATGAGCCGTAACGCGCGCAACGGTCGCGTGTTCGAGTTCATCGAGTAACAGTTGTTGTTGAAAGACAGGTTGCCAACCCAGTTGGCGTAATGATAAATGATGTTTCATTGCTTTTCCCTAGCCACAGAGTAACGTCTCTGTGCCATTGATATGCAGAGATATTAGGGTCGAATGAACAAAAACAGACCCCGGTCTAAGGACACCGGGCAAATTTAGGAGGGGAAGAAAGGAATAGAGTGAAAGTGAGTGTTCGCTTTACTTCGCCTGACTTGCCGGGTGGATACGTAATACAATCATCAGATTCTCCTTATGTTTAATCAGTTAGCGGCGCGATGATAACAAAACAGGCGGGAAGAGTCTCACCTGTTTTGCTGTTTTTTCGCCAATTATTGATGGCTGTGCTGCATTTTTTTCATGCCGCTCATGACTTTTTTCACTGGCGCCTGGAAGCTTAGCTTTTCACCGTTGGCGAAGGTAACTTCAACATCAATGTTCTCACCTTCTGCCAGTGGCTGCTTAAGATCAAACAACATGATATGTAAACTGCCAGGCTTGAGTTCGGCCATGCCGTGGGCTGGCAGTTTGATTTTTTCTATCTGACGCATTTGCATCACATCGCCGTCGTGGATCACGTCGTGCAGTTCTACTTTGCCTGCCGCTGGTGTCGAAACGGAAACAATGTAGCGGTCCTCATCGCCTTGGTTCATGAACTGGGCGAAGATGGCACTGGTTGGGGCGTTTGGTGGCGTCGCGCGCGCATAGGCATCGTGAGCCATGATGTCAGAGTTTGCGTAGGCCAACGGGCTGAGAGCCAAAGAGGCCAATAGCAGAGCTTTAAGCTTCATATTATTTTCCTTGTACTGAGCTGGTTACCGACTCGATAGCTGCCACAATCGGTGCCGGTGTCTGAGTGTGCGGCACTTTTGTAATCAGTGTGCCGTCTGGTTTGAGGAAGTAGAAGTAAGAGCTGTGATCCAGCGTGTACTTCAGTTCCGAATCTTTCAGTTCCGTTTTACGGAAAATGACGCCATAGCTGTGCGCCAGTGGTTTGGTCACCGCCAGTGGCGCCGACAGGCCTTCGATTGCCTTGTGGAAGTATTGAGCGTATTGATACGAGTCATCCGCTTTATCGCGTTCTGGATCCAGTGAAACGAACACTGGGCGCAGTTTTGCCAGCGTGTCCGGGTCGATCTGGTTGAGGGCACCGGCCAGCATGGCCAGCGACGTCGGACAGACATCTGGACAGCGGGTAAAACCAAAATACACGATGCGGATACGCTCATCGCTGGTATCAAAAAGATGCACCGGTTGGTCGTTCTGGCCGAACAGCACGGTTTCCTGTGGTGAGGCTGGTTGTTGCTCTGTGGCAACTGGGCTATCGGGCTGAGAATCGAGGTAGGTTTTGACACCATATCCTAAGGCAAAAGCCGCGACCAAAATCAGAGACCAGTTTCTACTCATCTTTTCATCCTTATTGCAGGGTAAACGGTTTGATGACCGTCGGACAACTCGCCCAGCCAGGTCATTTCATTTTGAGTGCAGACTGGCAGAAGTACTTCGCCTTCATAACGCTGGTTGCCAACTGCTTTCAGCACGAAGCGTGCTCGCCCCATTTCCATTTCCAACCCTTCCAAATCTAAGCGCAGTGTTTCAGACTGGGCTTGTGGCCACTGCACCGAGATCTGCACCGGCACCAGCGGCTGAGCCGTATTCTGGTTGAGTGTCATGGTGACATTGGATTGAGAGCAGGGCTGAGAAGACAACACGCAATATTGGTCGAGAGAGAGACGACTGTCTCCCGTGTCAAACCAGCGGGCAATGTCTGAGGCGAAAAAGCCGACAGCCAGTGCCAGAGCAATTCCAGCCAGTTTAATCACCGTGTGCATGACGAGGGTCCGATTACTTGAAAATGAAGATGTTAGCACAGGCGAGGGGAAGTCGTTGAGTGAAAGAGACAAAATATGTCAATAATCAAACGTGGGGCCCGAAGGCCCCGTGTTCTATGCCGCGTGCTTAGACATCACGGTTTTCGGCGAATTTCTCCAGCCCCAGTACCAGAGCAAAAGCGCACAGCATCAAAACAATGGCGATCCCCAGTTGTGCCGGCTGAGAGGTGATGTGTTCAAATTCAAACGGTGTGAGGTTGTGTTGAAGTAAGGGGACTTGTTCCCCTTTGGAGTTGATGCGCCAACTGATGGTTTCTTTCCACGGCCAGATTTTTGGCAACGTGCCCAGCATCAAACCAGTCAGGAACGTCAGAGTGAAGTCACGAAAGCGCTTTAGCAGCCAGGACAACAGATGAGAAAAAGTGAGCAGGCCAATCACACAGCCCCCCAGAAACAGCGCCAGTATATCAATCTGAACCGCTTTGACTGCACCTAAAACGGGCGCGTACATGCCTATCAACAGCAAGATGAAACTACCGGAAATACCCGGAAGGATCATTGCACAGATGGCGATCGCTCCTGCCATCAACACGTTGAGGCTGGTTGGCTCGATTTCGAGCGGATTGAGCACGGTAATCGAGTAGGCAAATGCGACCCCGGCCAAGGCAAATAGCAACAGCGACGGACGTTTATGCTCTATCTGACGCAGCATGTGGTACACCGATACCAGAATCAGGCCGAAGAAAAAGGACCAGATTGGAATCGGATGAGTGACCAGCAGCCAGGAAATAAGCTTTGCCAGCGTTGCAATGCTGGTCAGGATACCGCCAAACAGTGCAATCAAAAACAGCCCGTTAATATGATTAAACGCAGCTTTAAATCCTTCGCGGCGCCACAGCCCGATTAAGCTCGGGTTAACGCGCCGGATACTCTCTAACAAGGTATCGTAGATGCCGGTAATAAAAGCGATCGTACCACCGGACACGCCCGGAACGACATCGGCTGCGCCCATCGCAAGCCCTTTGAGGAACGTAGTAATGTAATTCATTCTTTCTCTTCGGTTCAGTGAATTGTGCCGAGTATAACCTCAAACCCCTCAACTCTGTCCAGCGCCCACCGTCTCAATCAGGTTAACTCTGTGGTGCTGAACTGGAAGAGGAGCGAGACGTAACTAAATACCATAGCGTTTGATCGATCCGGCTTATTGCTGTTCCATATTGCGTTCACATGCATAATGCATTTGCAAATTGCAACAAAGCGGTACCCAATCTGGTAAATAATGAGTACAACGTTGCATATTTGGGCTGTTTTAAACATGGCATGCAACCTGCATTACTTAACGTAATCCCGGTTGCGACCGGGGTTACCTAGCCAACTGACGTTGTTAGTGAATGATTTTGTTCACACTTTATTTGAGCCAATCGCGGTTATTGCGGTTGGCTTTTTTTCTTTCTCAGTAATGGGATACTGTCCCGGTTTACACTTCCTCTTCGATTGAAATCTCGCGTAAAACTCGACAAATCGCTCGGGTTTCTTTAATAATGTCCGCTTTCACTTTGCTCTGACATTGGTTTAGAGTGGAACTTGTCTGTTGTAAGTTCTTGATATAGAGCTATTTTTAGAGGTTATTATTCGATAGGCAATCATTGAAATAACAAGAGCTGTCAATTTGGTGTCAGGCACCAACTGATTTTGCTCTGGCTCGTTAGGGAAGATGAGTGAGAACAATAAAGAGGTTATATGAATCACGTATTGTCGGTGGGACCACTGGAATCTTTCTTAATCGCTATCAGCGTGCTGTTTCTGGGTCATTTCATAAACACCAAAATTCCCGTTTTAAAGAAATTTAACATTCCCGAGCCGATTGTCGGCGGATTGATCGTTGCAGTGCTGATCACTGCCCTGCATTTTCAGGGTGTCGATCTGGAATTCTCTCTGCCGTTGCAGAACACTTTTATGTTGATGTTCTTCAGTACGGTCGGCCTAGCGGCCAACTATACCCAGTTGATGAAAGGTGGGGCGAAAGTCTTCATTTTCCTGGGGGTCGCGTCGTTCTACATCATCATTCAGAATGGTGTCGGTGTCTCTTTGGCAACGGCATTGGGTTTGGACCCGTTGATGGGACTGATTGCTGGGTCTATCACCTTATCGGGCGGTCATGGCACCGGCGCAGCCTGGTCACAAACGTTTACCGAAAACTATGGTTTGTCCAACACGTTGGAAATTGCGATGGCGTCGGCCACGTTTGGTTTGATTATCGGTGGCATCATCGGTAGCCCGGTGGCGCAGAAACTGATTGAAAAACATGAATTTGAGTCTGAGTATGGACGCGGTGTCCGTACCCATGAGCGCTTTCCTGAGGTCGTCACGTACAACGAATACGAAGAAGACAAAGTTACGGCGAAGAAAGTCATCGAAGTGCTGTTTATTTTGCTGCTTTGTGTGACGGGGGCGAAGTATCTGGAGCAATGGGTCAGCAGCTTTGACATCAAATGGTTAATGATTCCAGATTTTGTATACGCTCTGTTTATCGGGGTGTTCATCACCAACGTTCTGGAAGTGTCCAAAGTTCGCACCATAAATGCAGAAACGGTCGATATTCTTGGCACTGTGTCGTTGTCGCTGTTTTTGGCGATGGCGCTGATGAGCCTCAAGCTGTGGAATATTTTTGATTTGGCGGTGCCGTTTCTGATCATTCTCGCGGTGCAGTCGGTGGTGCTGGGCCTGTTTGCCTATTTCGTCACGTTTAAAGTGATGGGCAGCAACTATGACGCGGCGGTGATGTCGGGAGGACATTGTGGCTTCGGTTTGGGCGCTACACCCACTGCGGTAATGAACATGGGGTCGCTGGTGAATAAATTTGGCCCGTCGCCTCAGGCCTTTATGGTGGTACCGATTGTGGGCGCGTTCTTTATCGATATCGTCAACCTGATCATTTTGCAGGGTTACATCTCGTTTATTGGTTAACGTAATCTGACACAAAAAAGGCTCTGCAGTGCAGAGCTTTTTTGTGGAACTAACTGGATCGAAGCGTCAGTTTCGTGCCGTCAAACTTGAGCTGAGCGAGCAGGTTGCGCGCATTGGTCATGCCTTGCTCGTCAAATTGCAACCCATAGCGAGAGTAGTGCTTTGAGCGTTGCAGATTGCAGACTTTGCCGTACAGCGGTGCAAAAACGTTTTGCTCTTTGTTGTTGGCGTTCAACTCAATCGCGATTTCATCCCCCACCAGGAAAGTACGCCCTAACGGTGCGGTGATAAAACGGCAGCCGCTTTTTGACAAATCGCGGATTTCACACTCCGAACGATAATCTCCCAATATCACTTTACCCGGCAGGTTTACTTCGTAGCGCGGCTCTTTGCGCAGTTGTGTCACTTGCATGGTACCGGGAACGGAAATGGCCACCATGCTGACGGGTTCACGCACGAAATGGGTCAGTTGGCTACGAAAATGCACCAGAGCCCCTTCCCCGCGTGGAGAGATCGCCCGGACGGTCAGCCAGAAGCCTTCCTGAAAGAAAAAGTTGATGTCGTCGTCGGAGATCTTGGGGATCTCAATCAGGATCAGATTGCTGGAATGGGTGCCGATAAACGCGGTTTTGCAGCGAAAGGTTGTGCCAACAGGTGTGGTGATGCCTATGGTCATTTCACTGCCATGTTCCAACATCGCCAGCGCGTCTGTGCTGTTGAGTGTGGAAACGGTTTTGTTTCCCCGTTGTATCTCGTTTTTTGCCACTGCCTGTGTGTTCATCTAGCCTCCGTTGCGTCAGCCATTTTTGTTATAGTTAGGCTGGTTTAACGATTTTATTGCCGACGCGGCGAATATTCAATTTGTCAGCCGTCAATAATTGAGCGTTCTGTCAAAAAATTGAAGGGTGAATACGATGAATGAAATAATTCATGATGCCGAGCGCGGCGAATTTCGGGTCCGTGTGGAACCGGGGTTTGAGGCGCTGGTTCGATACCAGTTGGAAGGGAATGTCATGGCGATCACTTCGACCCGGGTGCCGGATGAGCTGCAAGGGAAAGGATACGGTAAAGTCATGATGGAAACGGTATTGCCTGAGATTGAACAAATGGGCCTGACCGTACGTCCGGTTTGCAGTTACGTTGAGCACTATCTCAACCGCCATCCTCAATGGGCGCACTTGGTGGCGAAACCGTGACACTCGACGAATATGCCAGTTTACTCGCACCACTGGGTATCGAACAGGTTTCCCGGTGCGGCGTGCTGCAGACTTTGTGGGGCGGATACGGCGAACTGGTGCGGCTATCGGTCAGAGGTGCGCACGGGCCCAGTGTGATCGTAAAACACATCCGTTTGCCTAAACCCACATGCCATCCGCGAGGCTGGAACACTGATCGAGCCCACCAACGCAAGCTGTCTTCCTATCAGGTTGAGTGCCGCTGGTATCAGGACTATGCCGGCCAATGTCTGTCACACACGCCGGTGCCGCGTCCACTGCAGATTGAATGGCAGGATCAGGAGATGTTGCTGGTCATAGAGGATCTGCGCACTCTGGGGTACACCAAGGTCAGTCAACAGGCAACGCCGACGCAAATTCAGTCTGTGTTGCGTTGGCTGGCGTGGTTTCATGCCAGTCACATCGGGTCTCCGGCGGACGGATTGTGGGACAATGGCACATACTGGCATCTGGCGACGCGTCCAGATGAGTTGGCTGCGTTGGATGACAGTAGGTTAAAGCGCGCAGCCGTAAAACTGGATCGCCTCTTAAGCGAAGCGCCGTATCAGACACTGGTTCACGGCGACGCCAAACTGGCTAACTTTTGCTTCCGGGCCGACGACAGAGGCGCGGCGGCGGTTGACTTTCAGTACGTTGGCCGTGGTTGCGCGATGAAAGACGTGGCGTTGTTTATCAGCAGTGCGGTGGAACCTGCGCAGTGTGCCGAACTCGAAAGTGCCTTGCTCGACCGTTATTTCCGTTATCTCACACAGGCGTTGCAACATTGTCGTCCAGAACTGTCTGCACATCAGGTTGAACGTGCCTGGCGGCCACTGTTTGCGCTGGCATGGGCCGATTTTCAGCGTTTTATTAAGGGGTGGAGTCCGGGACACTGGAAAATTAACCCGTACACTGAAGCGTTGACCGAACGGGCATTAGACGTGGTAGAGGCTCACCGTGGGTAAGCCTCTTTGCGCCGTTTAATCAAAAGCGGCAACGCGCCATGTAGTAGGTATTGATGTACCTGCCGTGTCGAAACGCCGAGCCCTTGGCTTCCCCTTCAATTTCGAAACCAAATTTTTTGTAGCAGGCGATCGCTTTCTCATTATCGCTGTTGACTTCAATTTCGACGCGTTTTACCTGTAGCCAGTTGTCCGCCAGATCCAACACGGTTTCGATCAGTTTAGAGCCGACGCCAAGCCCGTGGAATTCATCATGCACCCCAATGCCAAAGCTGGCGCAATGCGCACGTCGTGGTCGTTGATTGTGCTCAAAGCCGATATTTCCGACGACTTGACCGTCTACCTCGGCAACAAAGGAATACACGCCTTCAGGAATGGATTCGAGTCGTTTCGTCCACATCGCGAGCGAAGGGCTTGGCAGTTGCAGGGTTTCTGCCTGAGCGCTGGGCTGTGAATAGATTTCGCATAGGGCAGCAGCGTCACTCACCTGAGTTGGACGAACGAGTATTTCCATAAGAGGCTCCTTTTATTATTGACCTCCAATGTAACGTTAACCAGATGAAATGCAAACAGATTCTTATCCAGCGCGGCACGTCACACTCAGGGCAACCAGAGCGTGATCACTGCTGTCCCCATCGATCGCGTAATCAGGGTTAACCAGATGTTTGTCTATTACCTGATAGCGCAAGATATCGGCGAGACAAAATGACGAAGAGGAGCGAAATTCGTCGGAGACTAAGATGTAATCGAGTACGCTGCCCTGAGGGCCAGCGTAATGAGTGAAAGGGCGTGTAACCTCTTGATCGCTGAACAAATGCCAAGCGTCATGCAGATGGTAGCGGGCGTAAGGTTGTGGGTCTTGTCGGTACGGGCCGTTCGAGCGTAAAGCGGCAAACTCGCCGCTGTGGTAATCGGCGTTGAAATCCCCCATCACCAGACACGGGCGTTGCGATTGTTGCTTTGTAGTGACGAGAGACTGATGCAGGCAGTGCGCTTCCCAGCCTCTTTGGATACTCGACTGCCAGCGGCCAGCCAGCTCTTGCCGCCACACACATTCAGATGTCGTGTCCGATAAAAGCTCGCCTTCCATGGGCCGTTGAGATTTAAAATGCACGATGTACACATCGGTATGGCCAATCACTGGTAACGTAATGACCGCGTGCAAGGGCTCTCTGCTGAACGTAAAACGGTCGGGAGACAGGAGACGTTGGATGCGGGTTGCGGATTCAATTGGGTAGCGAGAGGCGATTGCTACGACGGGGTGCGTGTAAATGTAGTCGTCGGCGATATGTGGCCCGTCAACGGTGGCAAAATAAGCATAACCAAGGCGACGCAATTGAGCTTGCAGGGCTTTGGGGCTGAACACCTCCTGAAAGCCGACGACATCTGCATTAACCTGGTTGAGTTGTCTCTCCAGCCAGTCACACTTTTTCTGCCACTGAACCTGCGTGTAGATATTGCCAAAGTCATAGAACGCATTCGGCGGCTCAACATAGTTGAACAAATTCATGGTGGCAAAAGTGAGTGTGGTGACAGGCTCTGACATTCAGGGTTCCGGATTGTGATGTTAAGATTTTTTACGCAAATGATTGCGGTTTGGTTAAATTCCGCTTTAAGATCGTATTTTACGTTGTGTAGAGACACTATTATGAATCAGGCTCCCGCCAGTTGGAAAACTCCCCAGAACTTTTTGTTAATTATCTCGATTATTGTCCCGATCGCGTTTTCTAGCTGGATGGCGCTACTGAATAACTTTGTGGTTGAAAAGGCGCATTTTGATGGCGCGGATATCGGTTTATTGCAGAGTGTCCGTGAAATTCCTGGCTTTCTTGCTTTCACCGCTGTCTTTGTATTGTTGTTTATTCGAGAGCAGCGTTTCATGCTGCTTGCACTGGCGATGTTGACCATAGGCACCGCCATCACGGGGTTGTTTCCGTCTCTGTTTGGTTTGTTGATGACGACCTTGTTAATGTCGACAGGGTTCCACTACTTCGAAACGCTTAAACAATCGCTGTCGTTGCAGTGGTTGAACAAAGATGAGGCGCCCGAGATGTTGGGGAAACTCATCTCGGTTGGTGCTCTTGCATCGTTGCTGACTTACGGAGCACTGTGGATCATGCTGGAGGTCGTTCAGCTTGATTTTGCCTGGGTGTATATGATTTCCGGAGGGGTTGGACTGGCGCTGGTTCTCTGGATAGCGCTGGCGTTTCCGGAATTTCGCTCCGAAACGCCGCAGAACAAGAAACTGGTGCTGCGCAAGCGTTACTGGTTGTATTACGCCCTGACCTTCATGAGCGGGGCAAGACGACAAATCTTCACCGTTTTTGCCGGTTTCCTGATGGTGGAAAAGTTCGGCTACTCAGCGGCCGACATCACGTTATTGTTTTTGATTAACTACCTGTTTAACTTTTTGTTTGCCAAGCGAATCGGCCGTTTTATCGGTGTCGTGGGTGAGCGCAAAGCGCTGATGTTTGAATACACAGGTTTGATCCTGGTGTTTGTGGGGTATGCCATGGTCACCACTGCGGAATGGGCGGCAGCATTGTACGTGGTCGATCACCTGTTCTTCGCGTTGGCACTGGCGATAAAAACCTATTTCCAGAAAATTGCGGATCCGACGGATATGGCCTCGACCGCGGGCGTATCGTTCACCATTAACCACATTGCGGCGGTTGTCATTCCGGTAACCTTTGGCTTGATCTGGTTGGTGTCTCCGGCGGCTGTGTTCTATATTGGCGCGGGCATGGCTTTGGTGTCACTGGTGTTATCGCTCAATATTCCCGGTAAGCCACAGGAAGGGAATGAAGTGCGGGTGTTGCGCTGGAGCTAGCGTTTGGCCTGAACAAACAAAGCAGCGCTTAGCGCTGCTTTGTGGTTTTGGGAGCGGGTATCAGTGGTCTAAGTAAAGATAGTTCTGCCAGCTTTTCATTCGAATCAACACCTTACGCATGATCGCCACGTGCTCAAAATGGTCTGAATACACCGCTACTTCGAAGGCGGTCCCCAGCGGCAGATTGAATTCGGAGATGTCATCCGTCATTTTCAGTTT
This sequence comes from Vibrio sp. V38_P2S17PM301, assembly GCF_009904845.1. NCBI lineage: Bacteria > Pseudomonadati > Pseudomonadota > Gammaproteobacteria > Vibrionales > Vibrionaceae > Vibrio > Vibrio sp. V38_P2S17PM301. The sequence goes on from NZ_WXWO01000108.1 coordinate 55,362, forward strand.
GACCATCACACGACCGTTGGTGCGCAGCGCCTCAGTGCCGAGCAATACTCCACGGGCCTGGATCTGGCCTTCACCAATCGCCGGGATGACTTCAATCACTTCGCCCCGAAATACCCGACCAGGAATGGCACGGAACAAAAACTCGGCTTTGAATCCGGGCTCGATTCGTTGCAAAGAATTTTGCCGGAATGCAGCGGCGTAATAGCGATCTTCTGTGTTGACGTAGGTCATCGCTGGAGCAAGGGGCAGCGGGACGGCCATTAACCCGGGGCGCAGAGCGACCTGAGTCGCGAAACCGCCCGTAGGGGCCCGGACGATGGTTTGCTCCAGGTTAAACTCGGCTTTTCTCAGTTGGGCGAGCAGACTGGCGACTGCGGTGTTTTCCCCTCCGATTTCGGAGTCCAGAGCAAGCTGAGCTTGCTTCACTCGCTGAGCGGCGGCCTTCACGCTGGCTTCAGAGGCTTTGTAGGCTTGCTGACGAGTGTCGAGATCCTGCGCGGTAAACGCGCCTCTTGCATAACCGCGTCTATAACGGATGAATTCACGTTCTGCTTTATCACGTTCAGCGATGGCTTGTTCTTCTTCCGCGACCGCGGCCAGTAAGTCAGATTGCAGGCTCAGTGCACCCTGGCTGGCTTCTTTCACCTGAGCCTTGAGTTTATCGACCTCGGCCTGGAAAGGTGTTGGATCGATTTTAAACAGCACATCGCCCTGTTCTAACGGTACATTCGGTTGCACTGGCACTTCGATCACCCGCCCGCGGACGCCGGAGACTATCGGTGTGGTGGTGTAAACCTGGTTGCCGAACTGACTGAATGGGTGGTTGTAGTTCATCAATAGAATTAACGTGCCGATCAAGGCAATGCCGCCGAGTACGGCGGTGGGTACTGTCCATTTATTGAGAGGGATTTTAAAGATTTTAAAAATGGCAATACACAGCGCGGTGTAGGTCAGAACTAAAAGTAAATCCATTACTGCGCTCCTTGGTGATCGTCAGCCTGAGAGGACTTAGGCGCGTCGGCCGATTGCTGAGCTTTCAGCGTGGCGACTTCTTGTTGTAATTGGCTGACCTGATCAATCAACGATTCGACCCGGTGATGCAGATCGTGCTGCTCCGCTTCCAGTTTTTGAAATCCCCAGCCACGCTCTTTGCGCCACAGCGTGGCCCAGATCCAGAGAAATGGCCACAGGGCATGCAGTGTGAATAAGCTGACCCAGCCAGCATAATGAATGGCATCTTGGTGCGGATGTTCGCGCTCTTTGGCTATTTCATACGGAATATCGTGAATAACAATGATGCCGTAAAAAATCACCAGAGCGACAAATATCAACAGGCCCAGCGCGATGTAATCGAGAAGCATATTGGTGTCCTAGTTCGGTCTTTGAGAAATAGCAGTTGCTACTATTGATAAAAATAAGTAATTGATTGTAAAAAGTATAGTGTCGAAGCCAATTTATACATATCAATTGTGTAACAGAGTTGTGGTTTTTCGGTTCATGGCAACCTTTTATCTAGCGACCATCAGACAGGGAAAGCAACAATGTCAATCTATGGAGAAGCAGCAGCGATTTCTGCAGCTGCGGTTTGGGCTGCCGCCACTTGGCTTTACAGTCAGTTCAGCCATCAGTTTTCGGCACTGCAACTGAATATTGTGAAAGGTGTGGTTGCAGCGGCGATGATGTTACTGGTGTTGCCGTTTATGCCACAACCAGAGTGGCAACTGAGTGCGTCTCATTTGTGGATCCTGGGCCTGTCCGGTGTGATTGGCATCGCGATCGGTGACAGCGCTTATTTCGCTGCGCTAAAGCGAATTGGTGCTAATAAAACGCTCTTACTGGAGTCTTTGGCTCCGTCATTGTCGGGCGTATTGGCTTTGCTGGCGCTAGGTGCCAGCCTGAGTCTGGCGTGTTGCTGACCACCGCCGCAGTGATGTATGTGATTGCCGAGCCGCACACCGGGCGGATCATGTCGTCCAGCGGAATTGCATTTGGTGTGCTTGCCAGTGTGTGTCAGGCGACCGGCGTAGTGATCTCGCATTACGCGTTGGTCGAAGGGAATATTCCACCGTTGATTGGAGCGTTGATCCGTCTCAGTGTCGGGGTTGGGGCGGTGATGCTGGTGGTTGGGCGACTTGAATCTCAGCCATTTTGTGCCATTCGGCGTCATCTCAGTCAGCTTAACCGTTCATCGTTGGGCTGGTTGTTGGCGGCGATTTTTGTCGGCATATTTCTCGCGTTGTGGTTGCAGCAGATAGCACTGAAAAACGCCAATCCGGCCATCGCGCGGACGTTGATCGCCACCAGTCCACTGTTTATCTTGGTCATATGCGCATGCAAAGGGGAACCTCTGACCCGGCGCAGTGTGTTTGGTACGCTGGTTGCGCTGGTTGGGATTTCGTTGTTCTTTATCCGTTAGTAGGCAGGTTATTCAATACAGATCTGATTACGTCCATTGGCTTTCGCACGATACAATGCTTTGTCCGCGCGATAAAAAGTCCGTTGGGTATTTTCGCCATCGCGGTGCTGTGTGACGCCGACACTGACGGTCAGCCCGCGCTCGCCCAGAATATCATCCCAACCAAATTGGTATATTCTCTCACGGTAGTTTTCAGCGTGCATGGCGGCTTGATCTTGATGTTGATTTTCCAGGATCACCAAAAACTCTTCGCCACCAAAGCGAACACAGGAGGCTCCACGAAAGCGGAAATATGCAGCCAGTTGTTTGGCGACGTTAATGATTGCTTGATCGCCGACCAGATGGCTGAGTTCATCGTTGATCGATTTGAAGTGGTCGATATCGATCACCAGCAATGAGAAGGTCGCATCGTGCAGCAGCAAATCTTTCAGCTTAAAGTCCAGCCAGCGGCGGTTGTGCAGGCCGGTCAAAGGATCGGTAAACACATCCTGCTGCAATTGAGCCACAGTATTCTTCTGGTTTTCGGTGGTTTCTTTCAGCTCGCGGTTTTCAAGCTCTGACAGGATCAGCTTCAGTTGCAGTTCAAAGCGAGACAGGCGACGCAACTGAGAGGAGCCGAGCTCGCTGATGGGGATATTTTTCATCAGATCCGACTCAATTCGGTAAGCCTTTTTCTGATATTCGAGTGCCCGTTTAAAGTCGCTGTTCATCTCACAAGCGGCGCTGTAGGTATCAAAACACCGTTTAGCCAGCACCGGGGAAGCGTACTGGCGAATGCGTTTGCTGATGGTCGCCAGAATCATGTTCGCCATGTCGGATCGTCCGAGCTCACTCAGGCAGTGGGCAAGTTCAAGGCGGATCATATTAAACAGCCAGCTCGAACTGGTGTTTCCGACGCTGTATTGAATGTCGCCCAGAGCGTGAAGCGCCTTGGTGGTATGACCTTCCAGACGCAGGATTTTCGCTTGATAGAGCAGAATTTGCCCGGACAGAACCTTATCACTGACCAGAATACTTAATTCTTCGCACTCTTTGATCAAATCGTGCGCCGCCGAGACGCGGCGCAGTTCGATAAAGCATGCCAGCATGTACAGTTTGTATCTCAGCCGCAGCGAACGACTGGAAATGGCGTGATCAATGCCGTCTATCTTTTGGTAGTAGCGCAGAGCGCGATTGTGATCCCCATAAGCATCACACAGATTACCCATCCCCAGGATGGCCAGCACATAGGCATCAATGTCACTGTGCTCCACGGCGATACTGGAAGCGGAGACGTATTCGTTAAGTGCTCCGGAGAAATCCCCCATTTCAAACAGGCGATCGCTGAGGCTGTTTTTGACTGACAGGATCACATCGGCATCCTGCGGCAGGCTGAGTAAACTCAGTGCGGCGCGCAGCTCGTCGATACTGTTGCGAATCTGATTGAGAGTCAGGCGGTACTCGGCACTGATGATCCAGCAATGGGCTTTTTCACGCGGTGAACTGGCGATGTGTTGGCGGGCATAATCCCAGAAGATGGTTGCCTCTTCACCACTGACAGAGGAAGCATCCAGCCCTGATTCACGTATTTTATTCAGTAGTGCTTCCATCTGATACCTTATGCTGGCTCTCTTCCAGCTGTTCCAGAGTAAACGGGAAGGACAGAACGTCCTGACAGATCACCTCAGGTTGTTGACCTTTAAATCCTTTACGCTGCCATGGATAGAGTTGAATCATATTGCTCAGGATCTGATACATCTCATCGGCGGCCTGTCCCTGTTCGGCCAGTAGCAATCCCAGACGGTTTTGGCTCAGGCGAGCGAGTAAGTCTTGCTGATGACACAGGGAGTGAACCAACTCTGTGCAGGCATCCAGCAATTCCGGATTGGCATGGTGAATTGTCACAACCGTATGCGAGGCGCGTTTCAACTCGGTTTTATGCTGCATCAATTGCTCCCACCAATAGGTTTCAGAAACCAGGCGACTGAGATGTTTTTCCGGGTCGTATTCGTGCTGGGCCCGAATACGGTTGATCAGCTTTCTCGCCCGCTGTTCCAGTTGGCGTTTGGAGTCTCGCGCTTTGTCCAGACCGGTACGGGAATTTTGTTCACGCAGCATGTTGACGGAATGCTGGCGGTACTTTTTGAACGCAGCCAGCGCAGCTTGATCGTCGCCGCATTCCTCGGCAACCCGTGACTGTTGAAAACAGATTTGCGACAGCAGCTCACCATTATCAAAACTGGCGGCGGACGCTTCGGCTTCGACCAATAGTTCGGCAGCTTTCACTGGGTTTTTGCGCAGCAGTTCCAGCCGTGCCCGGCTGATAAATGAATGTGCTTTCATCCAGGTCAGATTGTGCTCGACAGCCAAATCGTGTGCCTTGCGGGTCGCTTCTTCGGCTTCGTCAGCCCGTTCCAGACCGAGCAGCGCCAGGCCGCGAAAGTCCCATACCTCGGCGTGCCAGGTCCTGTCCGGGTGGTACTGCAGCGCTTCTATCGCGCCGTCGAGTACCGTCAGCATCTCAACATAGTTGTTAAGCAGGTAGTGGTCCCATGCGAGCAAGATGCGGGATTTGCCTTCCAGCCAGTCGATACGGGCATTATTGGCAACTTTCACCGCCAGCTCATGAGTCGAGCGAGCCATATCAAGCTCATTGGTGATGCGCCAGATGTTGCCAAGCCCAATCAGCGCCTCAATCTGAAATTCGACTTCACCGACCAGTGCGGATTGCTCCAGTGTGTTAATCCAGTATTGTTGAGCAGAATAGTATTTGGCTTGCCCCCAACAGTGCAGGGCGTGGATATGCAGAATTTCCGGCAGGTAATCATCGGTGTCGAGAGCGTTGAGTTTGGTGTAGGCGTCTTTGATGTACTTCAGCCCTTTGCGATAGTCCATCTGACACCAGGCGCAACGTGACATTATGATCAAACACTGGATCCTGCCTTCAGGATAGGCAATTTGGACAGAGCGATTGGCGCATTGTTCGGCCGATTTCAGCACTTTTTGAGGGTCAGACTCAACCTGAGCCCGCAATTGCTCAATTTCGGCTTCTAACGTGTGCTGACTTTTGTCCAATGAATCAATCCTTTAGCTCAACGCATGGCATGCGAAAGACATTATAAAAACAGCAGTCAGGCTAAAGCCAGAATAAGCAAACACCGGCCATTAAATAGCCGGGTTAGTTCACACTATTCCTGGTTACGACAGCAGTTCGCGCAATGTCAGTGGTTGCTGCGTCAGGCCAAGGTTTTGTGCCGCTGTTTTCCCTGTCTTATCTTGATAGCACAGATTGTGCCAAGCTCGAAAAATATCCAACATGGGCAACAGACCACCAGGGCGAAGCTTGCGTCTCGGCTCGTTAATGAACGTCGAAAAAAGTAGCTGGAAGCGCTGATGGTAGAATTCGATTTTTCCTGTGCTGGCCTTGCGGAGCCAGTATTCCGGCGTCGGATGATCTCCGGCCAGGTAGCATATTCCTTTGGCGGTGTGATGCTGAGAAGCGATCGCCCAACGGTCGCGCCACCATCCCATATGAACAATGTCGATTTTGTCAAAATCTTGTGTGTTCTCCCAGCCCGGATCTTCTTCTACGTACATAAGGTCGACATTTTGACGCTTAATACGAGGCAGGCACACACTCAGTGCGGCAGAGCGCAGCACGGGGTCTTGGGGCATATAAATCGATACGCGTTTGTCGTCTCCACACATATCCAGCACATGCAAAAAATGGGCGTAAGAGGTGTAAGGAGGCCGTATTAGTGCACCTTTGGACGGGTAATTGAATGAGGTCAGGTTGCCCATCGGATCTTCGACGTTGCCGCGGGCTAGAATCGTTTGATATTGCTGGTCAATGCGTTCACGCAGATAGGGTGATGCCTCAGGTACTGGCATGTTGGCTTCTGACGAGTGCTCGCGGGAGACAAAGCGAGCGGGTGTCTGGTAAGGGTCATGGTCGACTTCGCCCTGCGGTTCTTCATCGGAGGCGTAGTTGACGTGCTGACACAAAATGTAGCCGGTGTTGGCTTCTCCCGTGGTGATCCACAATACGCCGTTGTTGCTCTGCGGCTGCAAAGGTACGTAAAACGACGCCAGTTCGTATTCGCTGGCATGGTTGACCCAGCGTGCATCTATCATCGCCAGTTTGCGTCGGCAGCGGCTGGCAATGTGATCAAGGTGATCGTAGAACGTTTTTGGGTTGATCGACAGCTTGCGGCAAATTTCACGCACCGAGTAGCTCATGAAGAGTAAGCCGAGCAGATTTTCCTGAAAAGTCAGCTTTTTGTTGGCGCCGGACCATTTGTCGACAAAGGTAGACTGACACGCTTTGCAACGATAACGCTGGCGGTCACCACTGTAACCAAATGCGTGGTACAGATGTTTATGTGTATGAACGGACAAGCCGAAATTTTCGCACTCGTCGTGGCGACACGCCGGAAGGCCATCGCTGTGTAGGTGTCTTAAACGATGCAGTTCGTTTAACACTTCCTGATTGTTAAGTAAGGGGGGGAAAGCACCGCACTCACGACATACCATCGTTGGCCGCTTAGGGTTAGCATGCTGCAAAACGTAACGATTTGCCTCACTCAATCCAAAGTTGTCACACGCCAATGTTTTACAAAAGTTGAGTTGTAACCCGTCTGCCTCCTTTGGCAGTTCATCGTTTGACACGATCGCCCCCTCGGGAAAATTCAGGCTGCCAACCGGAGCTGGCAGCTTGGTACTGTGGAAAAGAATTCGTTATCACAGTCGATTAGATGTTGATCGCCGTTTCCAGAGCGACTTTCATCATATCGTTGAACGATTTTTGACGGTCTTCTGAGCTCAGTTTTTCACCACGGATGATGTGGTCAGAGACAGTCAGAATGGTCAACGCGCGTGCGCCCAGATCCGCTGCGACGCCGTAGATCCCAGCTGCTTCCATATCCACGCCCAGGATGCCCAGTTTCTTCATTTTCTCGAAGATGTCTTCTTCCGGGGTGTAGAACAGGTCAGCAGAGAATACATTACCCACTTTCACTGGTACTTGCTGATCTCGCGCCTGGTGTACGGCTGTTTCGAGCAGGTCGTAGTCGGCAATGGCAGCGAAATCGTGGTTATTGAAGCGGATACGGTTCACTTTTGAATCGGTAGAAGCACCCATGCCGATAACCACGTCCATCAGGTTAACGTCATCGCGCACTGCACCACAACTACCCACACGGATAACGTTTTTCACGCCGTATTCTGAGATCAGTTCGTGTACGTAGATGCAGCATGATGGGATACCCATACCGTGGCCCATAACAGATACTTTTTTACCTTTGTAAGTGCCTGTAAAGCCAAACATGTTGCGAACGTCACAAACTTGCTTCACATCTTCCAGGAACGTTTCTGCGATGTATTTTGCGCGAAGTGGATCACCCGGCATAAGGACGGTTTCTGCGAAATCACCTGGTTGTGCATTGATGTGAGGGGTTGCCATAGCTTTTACTCCAATTTGTCAGTAAATGCATTGAGTCATTTTACTGTTTCTGTTGAAAGTGTGTTTTCTTGTTGAGCCAATACTAACCCTGTCAGTACTGGCTCCTTGAGAAGTATGTCACAAAAAGCCCTGTGTGGAGGGATATATTTTCCATTGATAACCAAATGTGTTGAAAGTGGTAAGGCAATCGATTTGTGTAAACGTTTGGCTGCCTTTTTGTGGTGATTGTTCTGGAAACAAAGCGTGAGCTTTTTATTGGTGTACAAAAAATATTTTTGTACACAGTGATCGACTTGTGCTAATAATTGTACAAGAAAATAATATGTACACATGTCGATGTTCGAGGTGAACCATGGAGAGTCAATCTGTTCTGGTCGGCGTCAGCGCTTGCGTATTGGGCGAGCGGGTCCGTTTTGATTCTGGCCATAAAGTGAGTAATTTCGTCACCAAGGAGCTTGCTCCTCATCTGGAGTTTATTTCTGTGTGCCCGGAAGTCGGCATCGGGATGCCAGTGCCACGACCAACTATACGGCTCATCTCCGACGAAGAGCGCATAGCGCTGGTGGAAACCAAAGATGAGCAACGTGACTACACCGAGGCAATGCAGGCGTTTGCCAAGGATAAAGTCGCCGAGTTGGATCAATTGCCGTTGTGCGGGTATATCGTGTGTGCCAAGTCACCGACCTGTGGAATGGAACGCGTGAAAGTGTACAAAAAGAATAACGCCGACAAAGACGGGGTCGGCATGTACACGCGTGTATTGATGGAGTCGATGCCCTGGCTGCCGATTGAAGAGGACGGGCGTCTGAATGATCCGGTGCTCAAAGAGAATTTCATCACCCGGGTCTATTGTCTGCACGATTTGTATACTTCAATGGGCGGCGTGCCCACTGCCAGCAAGCTGATTGAGTTCCACTCACGCTACAAGCTGACGTTAATGGCGCATCATCCGCAGTCTTACCGAGAGCTTGGCCGGCTGGTAGCCAGTATCAATCAATATGACATCAATGAGTTCTTTAACTTGTATCGTTTGGGATTGATGCAAGCCATGGCCATTCGGGCCAGCCGCAAGAACAATACCAATGTGCTGATGCATCTGCAGGGATACTTTAAGCGTTCGCTGAATAAAGATCAGAAAGCAGAATTGCGCAAAGTGATTGATGACTATCGGATCGGGCTGTTGCCGCTGCTTGCACCAATGACTCTCATCAAACATTACCTCAACGCTTATCCGGACAGTTATCTGGATAAACAGAAATATTTGAACCCTTATCCGCAGGAGTTACGTTTACGTTATGGGTTATGAAACAAAGCTATATGCAATTCGGGAAGTGGCCGAAGCAACCGGAGTGAAACCGGTCACGCTGCGTGCCTGGCAGCGTCGTTATAACCTCATTCAGCCGCAGCGCACAGAGAAAGGCCATCGGCTGTACACGCAAGCGGACATTGATACCATCCATGCGATTCAACGCTGGCTGGCCAAAGGTGTGGCAATTGGCAAAGTCAAAGGCTTGCTATTGTCAGGCGATGAGGAAACCGGTGCAGAGCAGGCAGACAACATGACGCTGGACGAAGTGGAAAGTCTGCTGGAAGCGCTGGCCGTACTCAATCAGGGCAAAGCCGAAAGCATCCTCAGCGGTGTGTTTAAAGAATATCCGCTCAAGATTGTGACTCAGCAGTTTGTGATGCCGGTGACGGAGGCTCTGGACAAAGTGAAGTCCAGCCAGCGTACGCTGCAAAAAGCGTTGTTCCAGGCGCTGATGCTTACTCGCATCAGTGCCATTATCGACGCGGAAAATAAAGCGGCGACCAAAGGCAAGTGTCTGTTCGTCAGTCTGGATCCGGTTGGAAGCGTCTTTGCCTGGCTGGAAGCGCTACAACTGTCCGAGACCGGACTGCGGGTGATTGTGTTGGATGGGGCTGACGATCTGACCGGGCTCTGTGATGGTGCGGCCTTAGAGTTTTTCTCGCGCTTACATGTGTTCTCTAACCGTGCATTGCCGGATGTTCAGAGGCAGCATCTCGTCGCTTTGTCCAGCCAATGGGACGAACGATTCAGCGCGTCGGATGTGCTGCGGGCACTGCATCTGGACTAGGGAGGCAACATGCAACTGGTATGGTTTCGTCGCGACTTACGTGTTGAGGACAACACAGCGCTTCAACAGGCCCTCCGTTCGGGAGATGCGGTGGTGGCAGCCTTTGTGGCTACGCCTGTGCAGTGGCAGGAACACCATTTGGCGCCGATTCAGGCAGACCTGATTTACCGGCGTCTGTTTGAATTGCAGCGCGATCTGTCCGCACTGGATGTGCCTTTGTTGTATGCCGAAGAAGCTCGTTTCAGCGATGCTGTTGCGGTGGTGACCCACTGGGCACACACTCTTGGTGCGGTCGCAGTGCACCTGAACAAAGAATACGAACTTAATGAAGTGCGGCGAGATAACGATTTGCAGGAGGCGTTGGCAGATGTGGCGATCGACTGCCAACAGCATGACGACAAATGTGCGTTGCCACCGGGGACGGTGCTGAATCAGCAGGGAAATTATTTCAAGGTGTTTACCCCTTTCAAAAAAGCCTACCTCAAGCGTTTCTATGAAGTCCCGCTGACAATTAAGCGCAGCGACAAAGCATCCCAAACAGCGGCTCTCGGTTCACTGTCCAGTGACGTGTTGTCCAATGAGGCGCCTTTTAGTTATGAGCGGCACAGCAGTAATGCTTACCCGGTTGATACCCGCAGTGTGATCGACACCATGCGCGATTACTGCGCACAATCCGTAGAGCAATATCATCAGGTGCGCGATTTCCCGGCGCAGGATGCGACCAGCCGACTGTCGCCGTATCTTGCTATTGGGGCGCTGTCGGTACGTCAGTGTTTTGCGAGGCTCAGTTATGGTCACCCCCACCTCTGCTCAGGCAGGGAAGTGTGGCAGAGTGAGCTTATTTGGCGTGAGTTCTACCAGCATTTGCTGCATTTTGAACCTAAACTCAGCCGTAGCGAAGACTTTGTCCCATGGGGGCGTCATCTCGAATGGTGGTCTTCGGAAAAGCATTTGCAGGCCTGGAAGGAGGGGCGTACCGGTTATCCCATTGTGGATGCGGCCATGCGCCAACTCAACCAGACGGGCTGGATGCATAACCGGTTACGAATGGTGGTAGCGAGTTTTTTGACCAAAGATCTGCACGTCGACTGGCGGGAAGGTGAAAAATATTTCATGAGCAAACTAATCGACGGTGACTACGCCGCCAACAATGGCGGTTGGCAGTGGTGTGCGTCGACCGGTTGCGACGGTCAGCCTTATTTTCGTATTTTTAATCCGGTCAGCCAGGGAGAAAAATTCGATACGGCAGGGCGTTTTGTCCGTCAATGGGTACCGGAGTTAGCAGACGTTCCGGACAAATGGATACATCAACCCTGGAAATGGCCGGGTGTAAAGTCATTGTCATATCCATCACCAATAGTTGATCACAAAGCCGAAAGAGAGATAACCTTACGCCTCTATAAAGAAGCCAAGGATAATTGAACATGTTGCGAAAGTTACTCTCGTTATGTTGTTTGCTGAGCTCAACGGCGTTCGCAGCGACTTTTGACCTTCCGCCGGAGGGGAGTAACATTGTGGGCCGTATGCAGTACCACGAGGTCAAAGACGGTGAAAACATGTCGGACATCGCCAAGCAGTACGATGTCGGCTTTCTTTCGCTGATGGCGGCCAACAAAGGGGTAGACCCCTTTGTTCCTCAAGTCGGGTATGTGCTGACGATTCCGTCAGAAATTATTCTGCCGGCAGTCAGACGCGAAGGTATTGTGATTAACCTGGCTGAACTGCGCTTGTATTACTTTGAGCCAGAGCTGAAGAAGGTGCACATTTTCCCGGTAGGGATAGGCCGAATTGGCCGCGATACACCCGAAATGGAAACCACCATCAGCCAGATGAGACCCAACCCAACCTGGACACCACCGGCTTCGATTCGCCGAGAATATCTGGCGAAAGGAGTTGAATTACCGCCCGTGGTACCGGCTGGTCCGGATAACCCGCTGGGTTTGTACGCGATGAGACTGGCGTACGGCGCGGGTGATTATCTGATCCACGGCACCAATAAGGATTTTGGTATCGGTATGCGTGTTAGCGCGGGCTGTATTCGAATGGATCCGAAAGACATTGAGTGGTTGTTTCATCAGGTTGGACGTGGCGTGAAAGTCAAAGTGATCGATGAGCCGATCAAAATGTCGCTGGAGCCGGATCGCAGTGTGTTCGTCGAAGCGCATGAACCGTTGACCCGCAGTGATGGCAGTAAGAAACAGTTGAAAGTGCCGCAGGAACTGGTTTGGTGGATGGAGGAGCACAACATTCCTCAAACCAAAGCTCGCTCGGTGATTTTGGCGCAAAATGGTGTGCCAGTCGAAGTGATTCCGCCAAGTTTCGATTCGGCTGACTCGGATCCGTTAGGTGATGATGTTGACTTTGCTTTGCCAACCGAGTGAGTGAAAGATAAATAAAAAAATGGTGACCCATGAGTCACCATTTTTTATTTCCGCTAACGCAGAAAAGCAAAAGGGCCTGAATAATCAGGCCCTTTTTACTACATAACTGAGACTTACTTAGTGTAAGACTGAGCGATGTTGTCGATACGTTCGTTAGCGCGTGCTGCTTCTTCTTGAGCTGACTGAGCTGCTGCACCAGTTTTTTGAACTTCAGATTTTAGAGACTGCACGTCTTGGCTTAGTTGGCTAACTTGGTTGCTTAGCTCGTCCATTTTCGCTGTTGTTGCTTCGTCTGGACCAGATGCACAACCTGCTAGAAGTAGTACCGAAGACGCTGCAGCTGCGATCAACATTTTGTTCATTATGAACTCCTTGCTTATAAGTAAGTATCAAAAATTCGCCCTATACATTTTATGTCATATAGTGACGAAGTAAATTGTAGTCTCAATTTACCAGAAGACATAGTAGTAAAAAGTCAAAAAAATCCAAGAATTTAACCAATTAGCTGATAAATCGATCGGTGTCTCATAGTTGAGATGAATGCCGTTTTACCTGGCCACTTCCCGTCCAGCCCTTGACTACTCTGACTTTACACACAATTGAGTGTAGTCAACAACTTAGAATTTTGGCATTTTTTCTCTACAGAAACAGAGATACACCAACATCATAAAATTTATGTGATCTCTATCTATAATGTCTCAAAACGCGCTATTATACGGCGTTTTTATTTTGTTGTGTCTGAGGAAAGTAAGAGAATGCATCTGTCAGGCACGAATAAATTGATGGAGAATACTTTGCACTTTAAAGATTTAGGCTTAGACAATCGCTTACTGAAAACCCTTAACCACTTCGATTTCAAACAGGCCACCGAGATCCAGCAGAAAGCCATTCCTGTGGCGATTGCGGGGAAAGACCTGTTGGCGTCATCCAAAACCGGTTCGGGTAAAACGCTGGGGTTTGTTCTGCCAATGCTGCATAAATCGCTAAAGACCAAAGCGTTCTCTGCCAAAGACCCGCGTGGTTTGATTCTGGCACCAACCCGTGAATTGGCCAAACAGGTATATAATGAGCTGCGTTCGATGCTCAGCGGTCTGTCGTACGATGCGACACTGATTCTTGGGGGCGAGAACTTTAATGATCAGGTTAAAGCGTTGCGCCGTCATCCGAAATTCATCGTTGCGACGCCAGGACGTCTGGCCGACCATCTTGAACATCGTTCACTGTATCTGGATGGCCTGGAAACGCTGATCCTGGATGAAGCAGACCGGATGCTGGATCTGGGTTTTGCACCCGAGCTGCGTCGTATTCACAAAGCTGCGAAACACCGTCGTCGCCAGACGTTGATGTTCTCTGCCACTCTGGATCACGCGGAAGTGAACGGTATTGCGTCTGAAATGCTGCAAGCGCCGAAACGCATTTCTGTAGGTGTCTCGAATGAAGAGCATAAAGACATTACTCAGAAGTTTTATTTGTGTGACCACTTAGATCACAAAGAAGCCATCCTGGACCGCTTGATTGAAGAGTCTGATTATCGCCAGATGATCATTTTTACCGCAACGCGTAACGATACCGAGCGCCTGACCGAAAAACTGAACGCGAAGAACCTCAAAGCGGTGGCGTTGAGTGGTAACCTCAATCAAACTCAGCGCAACACCATCATGAGCCGCTTCGAGCGCGCGGTGTACAAGATCCTGGTGACTACGGATGTGGCCTCTCGAGGCCTGGATATCGCCAATGTTACGCATGTGGTCAACTTCGACATGCCAAAGCACACAGAAGAATACGTGCACCGAGTGGGTCGAACGGGCCGCGCAGGTAACAAAGGTGATGCGATGTCTCTGGTGGGCCCAAAAGACTGGGACAGCTTTAAGCGTGTGGAAGCGTATCTTCAGCAGGATTTGACCTTCTCTGAGCTTGAAGGACTGAAAGGTAAGTTTACTGGCGTGAAACCGCGTAAACCCGACTTCCGCAAAGGTAAAACGGCCAACACCAAGAAAGCCAAACCTCAGGCGAAGAAAGTGGCGAAGAAGCCAGCTAAACGTGACAAAGGTTTCTATAAGAACGTCGCCGTGGGGGATGCCGTATTCATTCCTAAGAAAAAAGTGGCGCCGTCGTCTGACGAAGATTAATCAAAAAAGGGTTGGCTTTTGCCAGCCCTTTTTTGTGACAACGGCGCCTCGGTATTCGGTCCCGCAACTGCGTCACTTAATGGTTTTCCTTGCGTTATCGGCGCCGTCAACTTCCCTCTCCAATCATCAACTCTCCAACATTATTGGCGCTAACCTGTGCTATTTAAGTAATGTTCTCTACCTTTAGCGGTGTCTGTTTATCCGGCTGTCTGGGGTAGCTCAACGCGAAATGTGACAGTCACAAGTCAGTGTTTTATGGTCAAAAAAATAGCTAACTGATTGAAACCTAAACACTGACGCGAGAACAAAAATGTCATTTGTCATACAGGCTTCAATTTAGTGAAACACAACTGTCATATTTGCACCCTAAAGTGAGCAGCGTTCAAGTGAAACACAACGGCAATGATGCCACTAAAGGAAATTGTGATGAAAAAGACAGTAATCGGTGCAATCGCACTTCTAGGCGCAATGGCAGTGACTCCTGTTTCTGCTAAAGAAACTATCTCTGCAGTGGGTTCTAGCAGCGTAACTCCACTGATGGAAGTTTTCTCTGAAACATACATGAAGAAGAACCCTGAAGTCTTTATCGAAGTTCAGGGCCCGGGTTCATCCGCAGGTGTGAAAGCGGCGAAGAACGGCAGCGCAGACCTGGGTATGTCTTCTCGTAACCTGAAATCCTCTGAAAAAGAGCCTTCACTGGTTGAAGAAGTGATTGCTCGTGACGGCATCGCCGTTGTTGTTAACCCTAAGAATGACCTGAAAGGCCTGACGTCTGAGCAAGTGACCGCCATCTACAAAGGTGACATCACAAACTGGAAGGACGTCGGCGGTGCAGACAAGCCAATCGTTGCAATCACTCGTGATACCGCATCGGGCACACGTGGTGCGTTCGAAGACATCATGTCTCTGAAAAAGAAAATCGCAGACAAGAAAGTATCTGCTATTTCTCAACGCGCTCAGGTTGCGAACGGTAACGGTGCATTGAAAACAATGGTGGCATCAAACCCTTACGCAATTGGCTACATCTCTCTGGGTACAGTAGACAACACTGTTCACGCACTGTCTATCGACGGCACTGACGCGTCTGTAGACAACGTGAAGAATGGTTCTTACAAAGTGGCTCGCCCATTCTTGGTTCTGTACAAGAAAGGCCAGCCTTCTGCAGAAACTCAGAAATTCCTGGATTGGATGCTGACTGAAGAAGCACAGAAGATTGTGGATTCTAAAGGTTACATCTCAGTTCACTAAGACACCGGCAATACATTAATTTGCTCAGCCCGCGTTTGGGCTGAGCCTTTTCTATCCAATCCACACCGAAGAAATCGGCAGTGAGATTTATATGACCATCGCGACAAATAGTGAAAAGCTTATGAATACGACAGAAGCGACTCATGTTAACAAGTCAGGTCTGCGTGCGAAAAAACGCGTTGACTGGAAAGAGCGTATCTTCCATGGCTTGTTCCTTACCAGTGCGGTTATCGGTATCGTTTCTCTTGCGGTAATTGCGTATTTCATTTTCAAAGAAAGTATCCCGGCCTTCCAGGAAGTGGGCATTAGCGGTATCGTGCTAGGCCAAGACTGGTTGCCACCGGCACTGTATGGCGTAGCCACCATGATCGTTGCGTCTGTCGTCTCCACTCTGGGGGCGGTGTTGGTTGGGGTGCCGGTCGGCGTTCTGACGGCCATCTTCATCGCAGAAATTGCGCCGAAGCGGGTAGCGGACATCATTCGTCCCGCGGTTGAGTTACTGGCGGGCATTCCGTCGGTGGTCTACGGCTTCTTTGGCCTGGTCATCATCGTACCTCTGATCCAAGACCTGTTTCAGGTGCCGGCGGGTAACACGATTCTGGCCGGTATCATCGTGCTGGGTGTGATGATTCTTCCAACCGTTATCACGGTATCTGAAACCTCTATCCGCGCAGTACCACGTTCTTACAAAGAAGGTTCACTGGCACTGGGTGCTTCCAAAATCTTCACCATTTTCAAGCTTCTCGTACCCGCAGCCCGCTCAGGCATCATGACGGGTGTGATTCTGGGGATCGGTCGTGCGCTGGGTGAAACCATGGCGATCATCATGGTTATGGGTAATGCTCCAGCGATGCCTCAAGGTCTGCTGGACTCTGCCCGGACACTGACCGCGAACATCGCGATTGAAATGTCCTACGCCAGTGGTGTTCACGCGAACGCACTGTATGCTACGGGTGTGGTTCTGCTGGTGTTCATCATGATGCTGAACGCAGCCCTGCTGTACCTGAACCGTGAAAAAGCGAGGTAATGAGAATGGATCGCGCAAAACTAAAACGTTCACGAGAAATTAAAGACAACATCCTGAAGGGCTTCATCTGGGCGGCCGCCGCTCTGACGGTCGGTTTCCTGTTCTGGATTATCTGGTACATCCTGTCTAACGGCCTTCAGCATGTCGACTGGAACTTCATTACAGACGATTACACACGCACTGGCGATGAGCACGGTATTTTCCCGATGATTATTTCAACCATCTACATGGTGGTGGCATCAATCGCAGTGGCGGCTCCGATGGGGATCATGACGGCGATTTACCTGACGGAATACGCGAAAGTGGGCAGTCGTCTGGTGAAAGTGATTCGCTTCTGTACCGAGTCTCTGGCCGGGATCCCATCGATTATCTTTGGCCTGTTTGGTATGACGTTCTTCGTGGCGATACTGGGCCTGGGCTTCTCAATTTTGTCAGGTGCACTGACACTGAGTATCCTGATTCTGCCGGTGATTATCCGAACCACAGAAGAAGCACTGATGGCGGTACCACAGACTTACCGCGAAGGCTCTTACGGTTTGGGAGCATCTAAAATCTACACTATCTGGCGTCTCATATTGCCGAGCGCAATGCCAGGTATCTTAACCTCGGTCATTCTGAGTATTGGTCGTGTAATTGGTGAATCTGCGCCGGTGTTTCTCACCGCGGGCATGGTGGCGCGTATTCCTGATTCGTTGCTCGATTCAGGCCGGACGCTGACCGTTCACCTGTACAAACTGACCACGGAGCTGTTCACCATCGAAGAATGGAATCAGGCTTACGGCACAGCAACCGTTCTGATTGTGGTGGTCCTACTCATCAATATGGTGACTAAGCTGATCGCTAAGCGTTTCAACACAGCGACGTACTGATCCGCCAGCACGAATTTATCGATACACGATTGACAGAATTTAGAGATTAAGACGATGAACAAATTTGATATTGAAAATCTGGACCTGTACTACGGTGAAAACCAGGCTCTGAAAGCGATTAACCTTCCTATTCCCGTGCGTCAGGTGACGGCTCTGATTGGCCCGTCTGGTTGTGGTAAGTCAACGTTATTGCGTTGCCTCAATCGCATGAATGACCTGATTGAAGGGGTTAAAATCACCGGTAAACTCGAGATGGACGGCACCGATATCTACGGCAACATTGATGTCGCAGACCTGCGTATTAAAGTTGGTATGGTATTCCAAAAACCAAACCCGTTTCCAATGAGTATTTACGAAAACGTCGCGTACGGACTGCGCGCCCAAGGTGTGAAAGACAAAAAATACATTGATGAAGTGGTGGAGCGTTCACTGCGTGGCGCGGCATTGTGGGATGAAGTGAAAGATCGTCTGAAATCCCATGCGTTCGGCTTATCTGGTGGTCAGCAGCAACGTCTGTGTATCGCGCGTACGATCGCGATGGAACCGGATGTGATTCTGATGGATGAGCCTACGTCTGCTCTCGACCCAATTGCGACCCACAAAATCGAAGAGTTGATGGAAGAGCTGAAAAAGAACTACACCATCGTTATCGTTACCCACTCGATGCAGCAAGCGCGTCGTATCTCTGACCGTACCGCCTTCTTCCTGATGGGAGAGCTGGTGGAACATGATGCGACCGATGTGATCTTCAGTGATCCGCAGGATGACCGCACGAAAGGTTACGTTAATGGTGATTTCGGTTAAGCCTTACTGGCATAACACTATAACTATAAGCGATGGTAACTTTTGCCCCTCATTGAGGGGCTTTTTTCTGTCTGCTATCTGGCTTAGTACTAAGCCAGATAGCAGACAGAAAAATGCTTAAAGTATCGAACGGTTTTGTGCTGAAAAGCGAACAGCAATGTGGCGTCAAGAGAGCTAAAATTGAACGGAAGGCATCGGATGATGGTTTTATCATCGCCGATTCGCCAAGTGATGATTCCCGTGAGAGTGTGGCTATGATGGGCTCAGACCTAAACGTGACTTATGCGTCGCACAAGTAAGCCAAGTAACGTGTTTAAAACGTTGGCTCTCTGGGCTGCGACTTTCTCGCTGACGCCGTCTGCGTTTGCGTCTGGCGCTGCTGACAGCCTGCGGAGTGACAATCTCACCTTCACTTGCCAGCACACAGCGCAGCAGGTTATTTTGCAAGTTCAGACGTCACCAGCGTTTGACGGTACCCTGTTACTCAGTGGTCAAAAGGCTGATCAGAGTCGCTATCAGTTTCAGGGAAAAACGTCCGTTACTTTTAGCTACAGTTTGGCTCAATTACCGGTCCGGATGCAGATCCTGCAACGGGAGACGCGGAGCACGATTGTCTGGATTGATACCGACTGTTACGTGTCCGTAAAAGATCAGTGACGGGTACCGCTGAATTTCATTTCATACATACTTTTGTCTGCCACTGACACCAACTGGTTAATGTCTTTAGAGTCGTCGGGGAAGCAGGCGAATCCAACGCTGGTTGACAGCTTCACGCGGCTCATTCTGCCTACTGTGACCGGCTTTTCAAAACAGGAATAAATGGCGCTTAAGGTCTGTTCGGTTTCGTCAATGGCCGGAGAGATAATCGCAAATTCGTCACCGCCCATACGAAAAACTTCAAACCCCAACAAGGTTTGTTGCATCCGCAGACGGTGTGAAATGCGTTTAAGCACGTCATCACCGGTTTGATGGCCATAGGTATCGTTGACCGCTTTGAAGCCGTTGAGATCGAGCAGGTAGAGGCAAAACGGGCCACTGCTGGTCTCTTTCTCCAGAGCTTTGAACATTGATAAGCGGTTTGGGATGCCCGTTAAGGCATCCGTCAGTGCCAGATCTTTATGGTACTGAGTTTCTTTATGCAGGATGTAACTCACCAAGCCGACGCAACAAAACAGCAGCGCCATCAACATATATTGTGTTTGTGCCAGTGCATTGGCTTGCGCACGCTGATGTTCGTACAATGGACTGCTGAGTCGAAAGTTCTGGTTCACGTAATGCAGCATGCTGATGTACAGGTTTTTGAATTCGGCGGTGAGTTCGGTGGCATCTTGCGCAGTTTTGAGGTGAATCAGCTTTGTTTCCAGGGCCTGGAAATTATTGAACATCGCGGTAAAAAAATCTGTCGTGCCTTCGATGGACATAAAATTTCCGGCTTCCGGACTCGACAACAGCAGATCAAAGCGGCTCCAGGCCAATTCGTACTGCAACAAGGTGTGTTGCATCTGCTGTTCTGATTGCAAAGAGTAGGGGAGCGCTGAGACCAGTTCGGCGAATTCTTTGTTGAGTTGGAACATGAACCAGGTGGCTTCGGATTGTTGATCTGTGTAGGAGCGGGCGAGATCCCGGGTGGCGGATAGCAGGTACAGGTTGGCGATGATCAGCAGTCCCGTCAGTACGAAAAGTAACGTTTTAGCCCGATAGGCGAATGGAGAGAGTGGATGGCGCTTTACATTATTTTTCATATTTTCTATGGACGATAATCTCTTTTATCTGCCAGACCATTTTGGTCTGGAACACCTCACTGCCTGTCTCCGGATACTTGTCCACATTGAAGAGCAGCCAGTATGGCCCTTTGTGCCGGACTTTCATGGGTTTACCATCCTGATAATAGGCGATAATCGGATGATATTTATCGATCTCTTCAATTGTCGTGGTGGCGGCGTATTCATTCAGGCCGATGAACGACATGGCATACGCGTCGCGAACCCCCAAATAATCCAACAGTCCAGACGCCGACGTACCAGTAAACGTGTGACTGTCCGTTAACCAGGGAAGATGAGTGGTGATGTTGTCTTGGTCGACTTCGTTCGTCAGTTGGCTCAGAGAAACGGTTTGCGCTTGTCGCCCGTCAATATGAATCAGTAGATCGGCAGCGTGGCTGAATGTACTGAGTAGGATTAAAGTTGCGGTTGCTATCCACTTCATGCCTTTTCCCGGTGATTTATCTGCTTTCGAGCCAAAAAGGGTAAACGTACTAATATTATAAGGTTAGTCATCCGGCAAGGGAATGAGTTATTAATAGATTTGATACTTAAGTTTAGGTTCGCTGTATTAGATATTAGCCCACTGTCACGGAATATGGAGTGCACCGGAGCGCAGAAGCAAACAAGCCCTGCACGATGGCAGGGCTTGTCAATTTATTAAGTGGTGGTGCTGATTAGAAAATCAGGTGTGCAACACCAGCGATCACTGGCAGCGTGATCAGGGTCCGCAGGATGAAAATCAGAAACAGCTCAAAGATGTTCACCGGAATACGGCTGCCCAGCAGCAAAGCGCCCACTTCCGACATGTATATCAACTGAGTGACAGACATCGCAGCAATCACAAAACGCGTCATCTCACTGTCGATAGAAGCCGCCAGAATCGCCGGAATAAACATATCGGCAAAACCGACCACGATGGTTTGTGACGCCTGTACCGCTTCCGGAATGCCCAGCAGTTCCAAGAATGGAATGAAAGGCTGGCCAAGGAAAGCAAATACAGAGGTGTATTCCGCCACGATCAGGGCAATGGTTCCCAGTCCCATCACGACGGGCAGTACACCAAAGACCATATCTGCCGCGTTACGCAGGCCTTCTGCAAACACCTCTTTGAAAGACTTAACCTGGCCAGCTTTGTTCAGGGCCAGTTCCATTCCCCAGGAGAAGGTAGTGTGACCTTGAGGTATGGCATCAGCGTCTTTGTGTGGTGCGGTGCCGTCGATGAACTTGTCTTTTTTCAGGCTCAATGGTGGCAGACGAGGAATGATCACGGCTGCCACAAAGCCAGCCAGACAGATCGCACCGTAAAATGGCAGGAACAAGTGTTCCAGGTTGACCTGAGCAATCACCACCAGACTGAACGTAATGGACACCGCTGAGAAGGTCGTCCCCACGACAGCCGCTTCACGCGCGGTGTAGAATTTATCTTCGTACTGTTTGCTGGTCAGCAGGATACCGACACTACCGTCACCCAGCCAGGATGCCATACAGTCAATCGCGCTACGGCCAGGCAGATTAAACACCGGACGCATCACTTTAGACAGCAGGGTACCGAACAGTTCCAACAGACCGAAGTTCAGCAGCAGCGGTAGCAACAGACCGGCAAAAATGAACACGGAGAACAGGGTCGGCAACAGTCCTTCCAGAACCAGGCCCCCCGTGTTTTCTTCCCAGACCGCCTTAGGACCGAGCTGAAAAAACGTCATGACAACCGCAGCGCCGCCGATAAGGCGAACCGCCAGCCACAGTGGGGTCGGGTTAAACAATCCGTTCAGGAATGCGTTTTGAGTGACAAATGCCGGCTTGAAAACTTTGCACAAAAGAGAAGCGGCTGACATAAACGCGATAATGGCCGTCACGATGCCGACCAGAGCGTCACCAAACAGAGCCTGAATGGATTTCGCCAGAATGGCGACAGGAATGGTGATATCACCGTTGTAACTGACGGGTGCCATAAACAGGAACACACCGATCAGAGATGGGATGAAAAACATCCAGAAATTGCCCTTCTCTGGGCTGGATTCTAGGGCTTGAGTGTTACTTTGCATAGGGTTACTCATGTTACTGCTAGTCAATTACTGCCAACTCCGTGGCATATGTATTCACTAAACATCCTTAATTACTCACTACTGACAAGAGTATCTGCATTTGTAATCGGATGCAATACTATTCAACATAATGGGTTAATTATTCAGACGAAAAGTCCGTGCTGATTGCATATTTTGGTTAAAAATATGTTTCCAGTGTGTTGCAATATATCCGATGTTTTATTGAAAGGCATGTGTTTTTTACCGATTGATGTATGGTTAATTCGTTGAGGCCAGAAGGAATGGTTGTTGAGCGGCTGATAAATAAACGCGCCCAGAATGAGAAATGCGTGACAAAAAATGCGGATCAGAGTTGTTGCAGTGCGTTGGGGATGATAATTTGATGTTAATTGGATTATCATGTTGGTGAAGAACAATGGAAAAGAAAAGTGCGCGTTTGACCGTGTTGATTGACCCAAGAAAAAAGCAAGCGTTTGAGTCGTTGTGCGCCCAGCAGGATCTCACGCCTTCGCAAGTCGTTCGCCAATTGATTCGCGATTATCTGGACAAGCACGGTGTCAGCTATCTGGATGACGGGGCGACCAATAACCCGCAGGTAAAATAAGCGGCTTGCGCCGCTTATTGCATTATTTTAGGGCTTGCAACGCCAGTTCGATGTGCGCGAAATAGTGTTCTTCTCCAACCAAACCCACCACTCCGGCTCTACGCAGCTTCTTATCAACCCGCTCGTTGGCCCCGGACAACATCACCGTAACGCCTTGGCTTTGCTGAGCCCGAATTACGTCTTCGAGCGCCTGTAAGCCGGTGATATCAATAAACGGGACCCAGCGCAGACGAATGATCAGTGTTTTGGGTTCAGTGTGAGTACTGGAGAGTGCCTGCTCAAAATTTTCCACGGCGGCGAAGAAAAATGGCCCGTCGATGGTAAAGACCAGTACGTCTGGCGGAAGCTCGCCTAATCCTTTGTGCGCGAACTCTTCCACCAACTCTTTGTGGCTGGCTTGATGCACGGCCACGCTGCTTGCCATCCGGCGCAGGAAGTGCAGCGTGGCAAGAATCACCCCAATGTTGATCGCGACCACTAGATCCGCGAAGACCGTCAGAGTAAACGTCATCAGTAAAATCACCACGTCTGCACGTGGTGCGCGCTTGATCATCGCGATAAAATGCCGGGCTTCACTCATGTTCCATGCCACCACAAACAAGATGGCGGCCAGTGTGGCAAGCGGAATATGGACCGCCAGAGGTGCCAGCAGCAGCAGGATCAACACCAGCACCACTGAGTGAATCACACCTGCAAGTGGGGAATTGCCGCCATTGCGAATGTTGGTTGCTGTACGGGCAATGGCGCCGGTTGCCGCAAACCCGCCGAACAGTGGTGCCGCGATGTTGGCAATGCCCTGGCCGACCAGCTCCTGATTGGAGTTGTGACGTGTGCCTGCCATGCCATCGGCGACAACAGCAGACAGGAGTGATTCAATGGACCCGAGCATCGCGATGGTAAAAGCCGGTCCAAGCAATTCGATCATTTTTCCCCAGGTCACGTTGGGCAGAGAAAACTCAGGCAACCCCTGTGGAATGCCGCCAAAGGCTGAGCCGATGGTTCGCACATCGTCAAACTGAAATAGATATTGGAGGCTGGTAACGACCAACAACGCCAGCAGTGGCCCGGGCACGCGCTTAACGCCGGGCAATTTCGGACCAAGCAGAACCAGTGCCAGCGACAACAATGCCAGCAGGGTGGTGGTCAGGTGAAACTGAGGCAGGACTTCAAATAACTGCGACAGTTTTTGATGGAAATGCTGACCATGTATCTCAGGCAAACCAAAAAAATCCCGCCATTGTCCAACCCAGATGATCACACCGATCCCGGCAGTAAAGCCGACAATCACAGGCGCAGGGATGAATTTAATGATGCTGCCCATTTTAGCCAGCCCAAGCAGCAGCAAGATGCCGCCAGCCATCAGCGTAGCAATTTGTAAACCTTCAAAGCCATACTGCGCGGTGATCCCCGAAAGTACCACGATGAAAGCACCGGTTGGGCCGGCGATCTGAACCCGGCTTCCCCCAAACAGTGAGACGCAAACGCCTGCGATGATGGAGGTATAGATACCTTGTTCGGGTTTGACGCCGGACGCGATAGCAAAGGCCATGGCAAGGGGCAGGGCGACGACTCCAACGATGACACCGGCAATGATGTTTCTGACCCACTGGTGTTTATTCAGCAGGCCGGCTTGTCTGGCTTCGAGAATGGCCAACATGGTGCGTTACTCCTCACGGAAAACATGTTAATGACATTATAATGTTATTGTAATTGCATCATAATCCTGAGGCTGGGAAGATCAAGCGCCATAAACAAAAAATCCAGCCCGTGATGAGCTGGATCATGTTTTACTTTGCCGCTAATGTGGTCAACGGTCGTATTCGATTTGGCAGTCAAACTGCACCCATCCTTGTTTACGCTCCTCATACACGCTGAAACTCGGTGGCGCAAAGTCGAGCTGGTTAAAGACACCGACGGGAATGACAAGCATGTCCGGCAGGGCACTCAATCGCATCAGCATTGTGGTGCTGCAACGCGGACAGAAGGAGTAGGTGACTTCTGCACCACTGTCGGCCAGGCGGGTATACTCAGTCATGTCACCACTGTAAGAGACTTGCTCAGCGCCGAAACGGGCCTGAACACCGAAAACGCTGCCGGTTCGTTTCTGACACTCAAAACAGTGGCACAGCGAAGTGCGGGCCGGTTCGCCGCGGCAGACCAGATTCACCTGACCGCAACTGCAGTCAGCAATTCTAATTTTGCATTTACTTTCCATCATCTTCTGTACCTTCGCTGTGGTAAGGTATCGCCATTAGCTATCCTAATAACCAAGATACAAGACACCGGATCGATTATGAACAAGCGACGCTTACCCCTACCTCTTATTCTCCTTATTCCCATCGTGCTGCTGGTCATTGTTGCCATTGCCGGCGTTTATCGTTTCAGCCTCAGTGATGAGGAGATTCTGGCTAAGTTTCCTGCTCAGAAGGTGTCTGCTGATCCAATTGTAGATCAGGTTTTCTCGATTCAATCCGCAAATCCATGGACGATTGAAGTTCCGCAAAGCAAAGCATTCGCGTTTATCGATCAATATGACCCGGATCTCCACCAAGCTCGCGGCCGGTATGACGACGGCATCGAGCGAGGCCAAGTGGTGGTGGATACCCAACGGCTTATACCGTGGACGACCGAGGGCGACGCGCTCTATCTTGCGCCCATGGTGGTTTCCAATCAGGGTTCGGGGGCTTTTTATTATTTGACGCTGTTTCGTTTTGATTCGCAAAGAAGCCGTATGGTGGTGGCGGATACCCATTTTCTTGGCGACAGAATTGAAGTCACGGCTGTCACAGCAGAACCGAACGGAGTGCGGGTTAATATGAAAGTTCGTGAAGCTGGTCAATCAATGGCGGACGCACCGATGCAAAGTCACGCTATACTTTTTGCGATATCTTCGCAGGCTAAATTGCTGAAGACACAATAATCATCCTGTTGGAACAGGGGAAAGCGGAAGCTCAGGCCCACGTTGGTATCGGGCGTGCTTCTACAGCAATGCTGATATTTAACAAGGTATGAGAACGTCGTGACACCTGAAACAAAACGGAGTTTGAGATGATTAATAAGCGATTTTTTAAAACCAAAGACGAAGTGGAAGTGACTTTTGAGTTACCTCAAGAACTGGCCGGAGATTCGGTGGCGCTGGTTGCCGACTTTTTGCAGTGGCAGCCGATCGAAATGACGCGCGTGGCGAAATCCAAATGTTACAAATACAAAACCCGTCTGCCAAAAGACGGTGAGTTTGAATTTCGCTACTTGATCGATAACGAACGTTGGGTCAACGATCCTCATGCTGACAATTATAAGCCAAATGGTTTCGGTGAAGATAATTCCACTGTGGTGACGTACGCATGATTGACCACTTTTTTGCCGTGAGCTGGTCAAATGATAAATTTGGCCGAAGTGAACGCTTACTTGGAAAAGTCTGGTAAATATAAAAGGCGCAATTGCGCCTTTTTTGATCTTACTTTTACAATCCAAACCTAGAAATTTTTTTTCAAAACCGTAGTCTAATAACTTCGTTTACACTCTATTGAGGCTTATTGTGCGTCCGAAGTCTGTAGCTGCGCGTATTTCAGCGTGGTCAAAACAAAAAAAGATCCTAGCTGCGTGCCTTCCTATCGTAGCGATCGCGATCTTCTCTTCTTCGCGAGACAGCTCGCTCCAGGGCACTGTTGAGCTCTCGTTGCCGGAATCTCAGGTGATTGACACCATTCTGGCTGAAAATCAGGCGGCTCATGACATCCCTGATTATGAATACCAAATTTCGAAAGGTGACAACCTGAGCTCGATATTCAGCACGTTAGGATTCTCCTATCAGGAGCTGATGAGAGTCATGGAAACCGATTTAAACTATCTGGTGCTCGATACGCTCAAACCAGGTAATACACTACGCTTCTGGAAAACAGAAACCGGCGATCTGAAAAAAATGGAACTGGTGTTCAATATTGCTGAACATGCGGTTTATACGCGTCTGGATGATGGTTCGTTTGGGTATCGTGACGTTAAGATCCCGGGCACCTGGAAACAAGTCCCGGTGGTGGGAGAAATTCATGGCAGTTTGTCCGCATCGGTTAACAAACTTGGCCTCAACAGCGCTGAAATCAGTCAAATCGTGACTTTGCTGAAAGACAAGATCAACTTCAAGCGTGACCTGCGGGCTGGTGATCGCTTTGAAGTGGTGCAGTCACGTCAGTATGTCGGCGATGAAATGACGGGGAACAGCGAAATTGAGGCGGTCAGAATTTATAATCGCAATCGGGTCATTTCAATTTATTTGCACAGCGATGGTCAGTACTACGATCAGGATGGTAATAGTCTGCAGCGCGCGTTTCAGCGTCATCCGTTTAAAGGCAATTACCGTATGAGCTCCAAGTTCGATCCAAATCGTCACCACCCTGTCACTGGTCGGGTTGCCCCGCATAACGGTACGGATTGGGCTACGCCAAGTGGTACGCCGATTGTGGCAACAGGCGACGGTGTGGTGATCATGACTCGCAATCACCCGTACGCAGGCAAATATGTTGTGTTGCAGCATGGCGGCGCATACAAGACCCGGTATCTGCATCTGAGCAAGATTCTGGTGAAAAAAGGCCAGCGAATCAGTCGTGGTCAGCGCATTGGCTTGTCTGGCGCCACCGGCCGCGTAACCGGACCGCACATTCATTATGAGTTCATTATGCGTGGTCGTCCGGTGAACCCTGTGACAGCAAAAATTCCGATGGCCAGTTCAGTACCGAAAGCGGAAATGGCTCAGTTTAAGGCCAACCGTGACAAGCTCAACGCCATGCTAAAAGCACAAGAAGCCAAGCTAGCGAACGTGGAACCGAAAACCGAGCCAGTGGAAAGCTAACATCGCTTCTCCCCCGGTGTGTCTGGGGGAGAGCCTTATCCGGCCTGAGACAAGCGCATTTTCAAGTAATTGAGAAACAATTTCGTGCGGGTGTGTTCGTAATCCAGCTTCGGGTAATAGGCGTAGACGGTGGAATCGTTGGTCGTCACGTCGGGCAAAATGCGCACCAGAGCGCCCGAGCGTACATCTTCTTTGATCATTACATCATTGCTGATCAGAATCCCCATACCGTTTTTGGCGGCATAAAACAGCGCTTCGGGGTTAGTGGTGGCGAAGTTACCACTGAGAACCGTCCGCTTGCCTTTCGAAAACTTAAACTCCCGCTGGGGGCGTTCACCCCAAATCAGAACCTTATGTTGTTTGAGCTCCTCAATCGTGGTCGGCACACCGTACTCGGTAATGTAACTGGGGGAGGCGTAAAAACCGATCCGCTGTTCAAACAGTGGCGTGGCTTTGTAACTCAGCGAATTGAATTGTTCCAGTTCACGACTGATAAACAGATCCAGACTCATCTCCGGTATCTGGCCCGGCGCGGTGGTCGTCAGCTGAATCCGGATATCCGGATATTGCTTGAGGAAGTCGTCCAGATATTGAACCAGAAACTTTGAGCCGACCGCGATGGTGGCCCCGATTTTCAGCAGGCCCGCCGGACTTTGACTGACTGAACGGGTTTCATCGATGATGGACTGCAAACGGTCTATCGAATCTTTAGCGCGTTCATAAAACAGCGCACCGGCTTCGGTTTGCGTGACTGAGCGTGTGGTGCGTTTTAGCAGTTGCACACCAACCCGTTCTTCCAGCCAGTGAATCCGTTTACTGATGGCTGAGCTGGTGGTGTTGAGCCGGCGGGCTGCGCCGTTAAAACTGCCTTCTTCGACAACTTTTATAAAGCTGTCGATGCCTTGAATCCAATCCATATTCCCACCTTACACTCATTCCTAAAAGGACTTAATTTATTTCCATTTTAATAGATTATCACTTAAGAGTTGGTAATTTAGAATGGTTGATATGAAGAAAAATGATGCAGACCGTTTCAAAAAAACACCGATGCTGCTGGCGATGATGATCATCGCCACCGGGCAGGTAGGTGTGAGTATTTACTTTCCTTCACTGCCAGTGATCAGCGAGCAGTTGGCGGTGGGGCAAGCTCAGGTACAAATGTTGGTCACTCTGTTCCTGCTTGGGTTTGGGTTGTCACAACTGTTTTATGGCCCGATGTCCGATGCCATTGGACGCCGCCCGGTATTCCTGCTCGGTCAAGGCGTGTATCTTGTTGGCACAGTATTGTGTCTCAGCGGAGCGGACAGCTTTACGGCGCTGGAAGCGGGACGTCTGCTACAGGGACTTGGCGCCGGCAGTGCGTCGGTACTTGGCCGCAGCGTGCTGCGCGACAGTTATGATGGCGTGCACCTGACCAAAGCTTTGTCTTACATCTCCGTGACGGCATCGATTATGCCGATCATTTCGCCGGTATTCGGTGGCTGGATCGCGTTCCACTTTGGCTGGCAGGCGGTGTTTGTGTTTGTGCTTTTGTATTTGAGTGCGATCTTTATTCTCGGCTGGCGAATATTGCCGGAGACTTTGCCTTATGCCAAACGGCGCTTTCGGTTAAGCGATGTCGTTGTGACCTATTGGCAACTGATCCGCAACCCTCAAGTGATCAGCAGCGCCAGTTTCAACTGGGTGAGTTACCTTGGCAGCCTGGTGTCTCTGTCGGTACTGCCGTTTCTTATGCAGCATCAGTTGGGGTTGAGTGTTGCTGAGTACGGTTCGATCATGATCATTCCGTCTGCCGGGTTGCTGATTGGCAGTGTCTCGCTCAATGTGCTCAACCGTTTTATGTCCCGAAGCCGTTTGATGCTGCTCGCCATCGCGATCATTGTTTTTTCCGGACTGTGGCTGCTCAATACGCCGACGACTATTTTTAACCTGACCTGGGCGTTTACCTGTCTGACCATTGCACAGGGGATGTCGTTCCCGTTGTCGCTGAGCATGTTGCTCGAGCCGCACAAACGACAGGCTGGCGCCGTGTCTGCGCTGTCTGGTTCTGTACAGATGTGTATAGCCGGGCTGTTTGGCGGGTATCTGGTGGAGCACTGGGTGACCAATCAGGATGCGCTGGGCGGATTTTACCTGCTAGTGGCGCTTAGCATGATTACAGTGCTCGCGTTGCGCCAGTTTCGTCGTCTGGGCGGGCGAGAGTTCGCTTGAAACCCGAAAGGGGGTTGATACAATGCGCGAAACTTTTAGAGGATACCTCCATGCAACAGAAAGAATTTGAAGCTCTGGTGAAAGCCGCATGCGAACAACAAACCCTGCCACGGGCGCTGGAGCTACTGAAAACGAGTGACAACAGTGACGTGGCCGAAGCGGCATTGTCTTTGAGCGGCCAGTTTGCTTTGGCGGACATCGACGGTGAAAAGCGCATTTATCACGTCACGACGCAAGCAAATGATGATGGCGAAGAAGAAGAGTTTGTTGAACACGTCATGAATGAGGGTGATGACGTGATTGCATTCGTTGCCTGGTTCTTTGATGCGATGTTTGAAGTAAAGCGTAAAGATACGTATCAAGCAGCAGGGAAGACCTATCGTCAACCAAAACGTGACAAATAAAAATGTGATATGGCGCTTGTTTTTTCTGTGATCCCGATTACAATTCTTGGCGGTATTTCCAGTGCATGATCGGAGACAAGATGAGTTACGAACTGGGTTCAGCCTATCTGGGACAGATGGTGGCAAAACAAGCGATGCATGAAGCGTTTTACGGTAAGCCAAAAGCGAAAAAACCATCATTCTTTAAAAAAATGATGAAAAAGATGGCGAAGTAATAGACGCCAGCAAATGGACTTTCCCAAAAAGCCCCGGCAGTGATGCCGGGGCTTTTTACTGGTTTGCTGTCAGACACTCCGTTCAGGCGTCAAGATTGACCACGTTGTCCGGGACGTACTTTAAACCCCGCTCATCCAGCCAGGCTTCCAGATTGTCACAACCACCAACGTATTGGCCGTCAAGCCAGATCTGTGGCACCGTTACGGGCGTTTTTTCGCCGATGATGGCTTTGACTTCGGGAATCATTCGATATAGCGCTGCGCTTTCTTTTACCACGTCATGGTAGCGGTATTCGATACCTGCATTGTCCAGCAGCTGTTTGGCTTTGACGCAATAAGGGCATGTTGCTTTACCATAAACAATGTTGCCTTTTAACTTGTCTCGTTTGGTCCACGATTGAATCACCGACTGCACCAACACACCGCGATTGAGCGCTTCCCCCTGACTGACCACTTTGCCTTCGACAACCAGAATCGGCGCATGCCATGCCCCCAGTTTCAGCGGTTCCCACCAGTGTGACAGCCAGTCTTTGACTTCCAGCTCTACGGGTACATCAGCCAGTTCATGCTCAAACGTATCATTGAGAATGTCTTTGGTCAGAGTGCACTCGCCACAGGGAATATTGACTTTAAATGGGCCCCAGCTTCCCGCCCAGCGGTAAAGGGTGATCTTAATTGGCTTAGCCATAGGTGTTCTCTCTCACATTGCGCTTATCCCATTAGAACCGTCTAAGACTGAATTTCTTTCAGCATACGACGGGATTTTTTCGCTTCCCATTGGGTGATAAACGCGACAGAGCCGATAATAAAAGCGGCCCCGAGCCACAAACGACCAGGCGGAACCCAACTAAAGACCAGCCAACCTGCCAGTACGTTCAGCGGCAACTTCGCGTTATCAAATGGTTGAACAAATGAAGCGTCGGCCACCGCATACGCTTTAACGATAGCCCACTGAGCCAGCGCTGTCATAACCCCAGTGCCAATCAATACCAGCCATAATGTCGCGCTTTGAGGTGTCTGCCATTCCGGAATGGCGAGGAAAATATTAAACGGAGTGATCAGGATCAGCAGATAAACCACCATGGTAGATGGAGAGTCGTAACTGGAGAGTTTTTTCACCATCAGCGAATAACAGGCCCAGAAGAACGCCGCGCCGACCGGTAATAGTGCAGCCCAGCTGAAATCATCAGACCAGGGTTCCAAAATGATCATGGCGCCGACAAATCCGGTCAGGGTAGCAATCCAGCGTGCCGGACCAACATTCTCTTTCAAAAACAATCCCGAACCGAGGGTGGCGAATAACGGAGAGGTCATCAGCAGCGCAATTCCCTGCCAGATTGGCACTGGGTAAGCCAAGGCCCACAACCACAACTGAATGCCGATAACGGCCAGAAAGACTCGAAATACATGAGCCGGAAAGTGGTTCGTTCGCAGTGAGTGGCGAATCCCTAAGGTTCGCAGATACGGCAGAATCACAATCAGGGCAACGGCATACTGAATAACAGCGACGGTTGTCGACGTCAGGCCATAGTGAATACTGGCGATTTGAGTCAGGCTATTGACGATGGCGAAAGCTAGGCCGGCGGTCAGCATCCAACTGGCCCCCTGGACTGGATGATGATGTCTGGTGATCATGAAATTAAAGCTATCAGTAAAAAATTCGTTAAATCATATACCCAAGTGAATGCAATAAGCGAGCGTCTGCATAGATTATCTGCTGCTATTTCAATAGGACGCCGCGTTGAAGCAGGCAATTGCGTGATGTCGGTGAGGATTATGACTCATATGGGTGGCACATCTGCCCGGGCTTTTTTATCTTGATTGGCGGGTGTGGCCTTGCCGCAGTGATGGTCGGTTTGGATTTCAGGGAGACGTAGCGATGCCAACCGAATATATGGATGACGTGGTTCAGGGAAAAAGAGTGATCCAACGCCTGGATGTGGAAGACTTACCACCGGGTGAGCACAGCTTTTGGTTTCAGGCCGGGACTCAGGCGCTTGGGCAGCCTCAGCATGTGCCAGTCAGAGTTATCAAAGGACAAAACGCGGGTCACCGGGTGGTGATCACAGCAGGCGTACACGGTGATGAAATGAACGGGATTCTCTCCGCCCAGGCGCTGGCTCGTGCGCTGCATCAGCAACCGCTGTGTGGGACGGTTGTGGTGTTGCCGCTGATGAATCTGCCCGGTGTGCTTAGTCACAGTCGTGATTTTACCAGCTCAGATCCGGAAATACCCAGCGCGAACCTTAACCGTGGCTTTCCCGGAAATCCGGACGGCGATGCGGCGCAGCGATACCTGCATGCTATCTGGACGCATTTACTGCAGCCGAACGCAGATATGGCCATTGATCTGCATACTCAGACACGCGGTACGGTTTATCCTTTGTATGTGTTTGCTGATTGTCGCGTCGAATCCGCAGCGACCCTGGCTCGATTGATGAATCCGGACATGATTTTAGATGATCCCGGGGAAGAGGGAGTGCTGGAGACGGTATGGAACAATCACGGTGTTCCCTGCATTACGGTGGAAGTCGGTATGGGTAAAGTAACCCAGCCGGATTTGATTGATCGAGCAGTGGCCGGTGTGATGAATACTCTGCGTCATTACGGCGTGTGTGAGGGGCAGGTCGTGCGCACGCAAGATACGATGAAAGCGCAACAGGTCATTTCGGTACGCGCGAGCTGTGGTGGTTTTGTTCTGCCACAGGTCAATTTACTAGACCGCATCAATAAAGATGATCTACTGGCGATCCAGTACGATGCGTTTGGCGACGAAGTGCATCGCTATCTGGCTCCGGATTCCGGGGTGGTGGTCAGTTATTGCAATGATGCGCTGCGTGAGCCCGGGGCGTTACTGGTGCGTTTGGTCAAATAAAAAAAACGCCTCCCGAGAGGGAGGCGGAAAGAACATGAAACTCTTTATAGTCTCTGCCGGGACTATAAAAATGAAGCACAAACGCTGCCGAGCATTTGTACTTACTGTATTGCAGTTCGCGTGCCACTTTTTAAGTGATTGATTTATAATAACTTGAAGTTTTGAATATATCCGATTTGCCTTCTTCTGGTGAAACTTGAACTTATCTGGTGCAATCAAAAAGGCCGAGCAGATGCCCGGCCTGAGTTTTCACGAGTATTTACGGACAGGTAAATATCAGAAGTCGTAACGTAGGCCCAGACGTACAGAATCGTTAACGTCGTAACCAGTGTCTTTATCGTCCAGGTTGTTCAGTTTATACGCAACGTAACCACGGATAGACTTGTTGAAGTCGTAACGTGCAGTCAGCTCGAAGAAGTCAGCAGTATCGACGCTGTCATTTTTCGCTGCGTCTTCTTCTTGTTTCACGTAAGCCGCAATCAGACGGAATTGTTTGGTAAATTTGTAGTGGCCCGCGAATTCGAGACCTTCAAATTCGGTATCCGCGTCGTCATCCAGATCACCCATGGTGTAAGTGGTTGCCAGGTACAGTGCGTCCATCTCGTAGTTGATACCAGCAATGATTTGGTTTGCCGAGCCAGCACCCTGACCATTGTCATTGGCCGCGTAGCCCAGACCAAAACCCAGGCCCATAGGCAGAGTGTAAATAGCAGAAATACCGTAGCCATCTGTGTCTTTTTCTTCGCCAGCAATGAAGCTTGCTTTAATCGATAATGCGTCGGTGTTGTAGCCGTATGCAAACGTGTTGTTGATCTGCTCGTTACCGGCATTGATAAAGGCTTTCTGATCGCCTGTGTAAGTACCGATATCTGACATGTCGGAGATTTGAACGCCTGCGGTGTCCTGACGACCAGCGGAGACTGAGCCGAAGTCGCCTTTCAGGCCCGCGAAAGCGTAACGTTGTTTGAATTCAGTGTTCGCGTCTTTGTCGCCAGAGGACAAAACAGATTGCTCTGCTTCGTACTTACCGAAACCAGACAGAGAATCGCTGATCTGAGTCGAACCCACGACGTTTACACGCACGCGGCTTTTGTTTTTCATTGTGCCTTCGATGTCTTTGCCGTCTTCAGCACCATTGAAGTCACCACGGAATTCTGCGCGGCCGCCGATTTTCAGTTCCGTGCCGTCATTGCTGTAAACTGTTGCAGCCAGAGAAGAACCAGATACCAATGCTGTCAGGATCGCAGTAGAAATTGCTGCTTTTTTCATTTTATTTACCTTATTAGTCGTACTTGAGCTTCATTGCCCGATTGTTTTGGGATGGGAAGTAAGGTAGATGTTTAAAATGAAAGTTTGATTTCTGGAGTGTGACTGTTAAGTGTCGGTTTTATTTAGAAAATATTAATTATGCCCGCTCTGATATGCAGAGCGGGCAAGCAGTTTTACTACAGATTAATGAGGAAACAATCAGTTTTCTCTAGACTTCGTTCTGATTTAATAGATTGATAAATCAACTGTTTTTATTGATTTCCTTCTCAACCATTTGTTTGAGCTGCGCGTACGGAATGAAGCCCGGCACAACGTCATCGCCAACAAAAATGGCCGGCGTACCGCGCAGACCCAAGTTAGTAAATGTTTGCAGATTTTTAATGATCGACGCTTCTACATCTTTATTCGCGACCAGATATTGTGCGGTGTTGGTTTTCTTCGCAATGGCCTCCAGAGACTCTTTGGTGTGACGGCCATTTTTCGCCACCAACAACGCATGCACCTGAGCGAATTTATCCGGTGCTTTCTGCCACACATTCAGCGCGTAGATGGCGGAATTGGTATCCAGTCCAGCCACTTGTTGCTGTTGCAGCGGTACGTAAATATTGATCACTTTCACGTCGTTATATTCTTTGACCAGTTGGTCGATGCCCGCTTCAAGTTTTTTACAGTACGGACAGTTGTAGTCGGTAAAGTTGATCAGCACGGTGTTGCCATTCGGATTGCCGGTGACACTGTGAACCTGGGTGTTGTTCAGCCAGGCCTGGCTAGCTTGTTTTACCTGTTCAAATTGCGCCTGACTTTCCACATACTGATTCAAGCTGGCGTGGAGATCACTGATAATATCAGGATTATTTTCCAGTAACTGCTGAATCTCGTTGAGCTGCTTTTGCTGAGCAGGAGAGAGCGAGGCCATCGCGTTGGCCGTGAAAAGCAGGGTGGATGCGAGTGCGATACTGACGATTGATTTTTTCATGTAGGTATTCCTTTATTCTCGCTGTCAGGCGAAGAGAGTTCTGAGCCACAAGCCAACCGGAGAGGTAATGCCGGTTGCGATGCTCTTGATTTTGCCGTCTTTGATGATAACGATCGTCGGCGTAACAGCGATGTTCCAATCCCGGCTAATATGCCCGGTGGAATCATTGAGTACGCTGAACTGATACTGTTTAGCCTGCATGTACTGTCGTACTCGTTCATCCTGACCGGATGAAAGTGCCACAGAGACGACAGTATGCTGGTCGGCAAAGTAATTGATCGTTGGGCTAACCCAGCGGCAAGCACCGCACCAGGTCGCCCAAAAATACACAATAACCGGTTTTTCACGGCTGGCTTTAATGACGTCGATGGTCTCACCAGATAGAGCCGTAGCCACAATCGGTGGCGCGTCTCCATCGGGCATATCGGCGCTGTAATAGCGATCCATGAGCAGTGAGATCGCCACCACAACGATCATCATCAAACCGAGTTCTTTTGACCACTTTTTGAGTCTTGAAGTCCGGATTGGTTCCTCACTTTTTCTTGTCATGATCGCTCCCGGCAGAGTGAAGGGCCTGTATTACCTCAGTATCACTGAGTATGACGGGCAGTGCGATTCCACTGGCGGCATCAGGCCCATACACTATGTTAAATGGCACGCCAAAACGGCCGTGTTCGCGCAGATAGGCCGTGACCGAATCACTGGGCTTGGTCCAGTCGCCCTGCATCAGTACGATGTCCTGCGCTTTCAGAGCGCTATAGACCGGATCCTGTAAGATCACGCCGATTTTGTTGGCTTTACAGGTGATGCACCAGTCCGCTGTGACGTTGACAAATACCACTTTACCTTGGCTGACCAAAGTCGGAATGGCTGTCGCATCCAGCGGCTGCCAGGTGAGATCGTCGACGATCGGGGTGGCCCAACTGTTGGCGGTCAGGCTGCCAGTGATCAATCCACCGCCCAGCGCGAAGATTGTCACCACCGCCATCGGCACCGTTGCCTGACGGCCATAACGGCGTGCGAGCAACACGCCTATGCTCAGCAGCACGGTTCCCATCATGAGCAGACTAAGCCCGGTGCCTGTAAAGTTTTTCATCAACCACACCAGCCATAGGCTGGTCAGGAGCATCATGCCCGCAAACAACCACTTAACGTGGCTCATCCAACGGCCGGGTTTCGGTAGCCATTTCACCAACGAAGGACAAACCGCCATCACCAGCCACGGCAGGCTCATGCCCACTCCAAGTGCGAAAAAAATCATCCACATTTCAAGGTAACTGGCGGCCAGCGCATAAGCCACGGCGGTACCGAGAAATGGCGCGCTGCATGGTGTTGCCAGCAGCGTTGCAAAGGCGCCCTGGATAAAATGACCCGAGTAAGAGTGATTTCCTTTCGTCGCCAGCCAG
This sequence comes from Vibrio sp. V38_P2S17PM301, assembly GCF_009904845.1. Lineage (NCBI taxonomy): Bacteria > Pseudomonadati > Pseudomonadota > Gammaproteobacteria > Vibrionales > Vibrionaceae > Vibrio > Vibrio sp. V38_P2S17PM301. The sequence continues at coordinate 92,386 of NZ_WXWO01000108.1, forward strand.
GTATTCAGGCCACCAGGCAATCGGAATTCAAACAGGCCAAATAGGTTGGCCGAGAACAGCAGGGTGATCAGTGCCATAAAACCAATGAACCACGGGTTCTGAAACTGAATCCCCCAACCCACAGCATGACCGGCGAATTTCAGTAGCGAAAGTCCCAGAGCCAACAGTAGGAACGAGGTGATGATCCCGCTTGCAGAGGCCAAAAATGACAGGCGAATATGACCACGAGAGGCGCTCTGGTTGACCAGCAAAGTGTTGATTTTCATCCCTAGCACCGGCAGAACGCACGGCATGATATTGAGGATCAAGCCTCCGAGTAACGCCACTCCTATCATCCATAAGACATTGCCATTTTGCGGCAGGGTGAGTGGCGTGGTCGACACTAGGGTGCGGGTTTCGGATAACAGCAGTGTGTCCGAAACGGTGATGAGCACGGATTTGTCGCGAAGATCTGCCTTACCCAGCCAGTTGCTGACGTGAAAGCGTGCAAACAGCGTGTGACCGTCAATCTGCAACGTTGGCTCGGAAAAGAAATCATCGGCAACGTCCGGACCATCGATCAATACCTGAGGCTCTTGCCAGGGAGTCTCGCTACGCAGTTCAACTGTCAGAGTCTGAGCGTTGTGATCCCAGTAGTTGGCCACGGCTTCAATCTGCCCGTTTCGGGTTGGCGTCTGGCTGCTGCCCTGAGCGAAGAGGTACGCAGCTTCACTGTCAGGGCTTAGATCGTGTGGATCTACGTTGAGCTCAATGGGGTAATCGGTGACCACACAAATGTTGGTGCAACTGGGCAGGCGCAGGTTGGCCTTGAGCCGGACAGGCTGGTTGAGGTCATTGACTTCCACCAGGAGTGGGAAGTGGACCTGATGCTTGTAGCCCAGCGTCTGCACACCCAACTGTTCGTAGTAAGCCGGAACTGGCCAGCGCCACTCGATGTTGCGAATATTTTGCGATTCACGCCAGTCCAGCTCCGGAGCGATGCCGCCTTCGCCGGGGCTGCGCCAATAGGTTTTCCACTCTCCCTCTAACGCGACATCAAGCACCATTTCCAGGGTGCGATTGTCACTGTCCAGGTGGCCGGTCGACAGTAACCGGACTTTGACGGGCGGGTGTGCAGGATCTTGTATCCAGCCGGTTGTTTGAGCCTGCACGGGCAGCGTGGCAAAGCACAGCATGACCAGCATCGCAGGTAAGATAAAGCGTCTGTCAGACAACAGACAAGTAATTAATTTGTGCACATGGTTTCTCCAAAAATAGTGATACGACGAAATAAGACGTCGCACTCTATTCCCGGAAAATACAGTGAGTGATGTGGATACGTAATTTGGGTACGGTGAACTCAGACGGTGCAGCTCGTTGCACTTGTTGGGTTTGTACGGCACCAGAGAAGAGCAGGGCGATCAGAATCAGTAGCGGCGTCAAGGTTTCCAGATTTGCCAGAGACTGGGTGAGTAGCTTCTCTGTCAGCTTACACGGTGACGCTGAGCTTTCAGCTTGTGTGTCGTGGCTGTCATCAACATTGACGGACAGAGACGGCTGAGGAGCGTTCTGATACGCGGTAGTGGTTTTCACTGCGCACAGCACGACCACCATCACCGCTAGCAGCAGTGATAAATACGCGGATGTGGTTCGGCGGAATAGGCGCACAGTAAACTCTTTGTTGATGTTCAATAAGCGATTCAAAGGCTAGAGGTTTTTGCACAAAGATCAAGTCTGTTTTCACGTGGAATTGTAACCGGATCCTGTGTCTGGCCAGTGGATAATGTCTGGTACGTTAATGCAGTCAGATGTATAACAATGTTGATTAATTGTTATTGATGGTTTTGGGTCTGAATGGGTGAGACATTCGTTTTAATGTCAGTCATCATTGTTTCTAACTGTAACATCAAAACTTATCTCAATGACTTTGATGATTTTTATCTTTCTGCATGAAAAGAAAGGCTTTTTCTTTTTGATAAATGTGTTTTTATCGTTTTATATCATTTTATGCAACTTTCTCTGTTTCCATAGATACATTGAATCTAACTGTTAACCGGGTGGTAACAAACTCGGTGACGGTGGACCAAAAAACACAACAAAATATGGAAATAAAAAATGAATAAAAAGCTTATAGCTATGGCAGTGGCTACTGCGGCGTTTGGATCACAGGCATTCGCAGTAGAACTTTACAACAATGCAGGGACCACGTTTTCAGTGGGTGGTCATGTTTCTGTTGGTCTCGGTGGCTCTGAACAGGGCGATACGGAAGTCCAGCAGGTTTCTCCACGTATCAATTTCAATGCGACTCAGGATATTGGCAATGGCTTTACCGCCGATGCAAAAGGAGAGTGGGCGCTGAACTATCTTGATGGCGGTGAAGAGTCGTTTTCGACGCGTCTGGGCTACATTGGGCTGACGCACGACAGCTACGGCCGGATTGTTGTGGGCACACAATGGTCACCGTATTACGACGCCGCGGGTATTGCTGATATGCCGATCGCTTATGCGAACGACTTCTTGTATGACGATCATGGCCCGCTGGGCACAGGCCGTGCGGATAAAATGATTTCGTACCGCAACGGGTTCAGTTTCGGTGATGTCGGTGAATTCTCGTTTGGCTTAGGCTGGCAGGGGTCGAAAACCGATGAATTGAATGCCGCCAACGTCAAATATGATGACCGCGTACAAGCGGCATTGACGTATAAGATTGCTGGGTTCAGCTTCAACTATGCGTACAACACGGGTGATGTTCAATGGACAAGCGCGAAAGACACTGCGGTGTCGAACATGCTCAGCGCCAGCTACGGTACCTATGGTAAAGGTTTGTATGTGGCGGGGGTTTATGCCATGAACGAATACATGAATCGTGGCCTGGAAGAGTCCATTGCGATGGAAGGTCTGCTGGCTTACGCGTTTGCCAACAGCCTGAATATCAGTATCAACTATGAAGGTGTGGAAGACGACAAGAACAACGACACCATCTACAGCCAAATGGCACTGCAGGCCGAATACAACTTTACGCCAAGCTTTGTCGGCTTCGCTGGCTATCAGTTCGATTTGGGCAATGACATCGATGTCGCTGAAGATGACATGTGGTTGCTGGGTGTGCGTTACTACCTATAAACTCGTCCCACTCTGTCCAAGAGTAATTATTGACGCTTGCTCCATTAGGAGCAGGCGTTTTTTTGTACATCTTCACGTATGTGGCACGTTGCATTTGAAATGTGATTTTTATGTACTACGGTTGAAGTGTTCGTGATGTATCAGTGCCTTAGCTCTGATTCGAACTCGTTATTAAACCAGTAATACGGACATTATAAGATGAAGATGAAATTATTAGCTGCAGCAGTGGCAGCGACAGCATGTGGTACTCAAGCCTTCGCAGCGCAAGTTTACAACAACGAAGGTACAACTCTGTCCATCGGCGGTCACGTTTCCGTGGGTGTCGGTGAATACGATGGCGGCGTTAACTACGACGGTTCTGATGAAGTTCAGGTTAATCAGGTTTCTCCACGTATCAATGTGGCGGGATCGCAAGATCTGGGCAACGGTGTCGTTGTCGACGCAAAAGGTGAATGGTCTCTGAACTACCTGGAAGGTGGTGACAACTCTTTTGCAACTCGTTTGGGCTACATTGGTGCAACACACGATGACTACGGTCGTCTGGTGGTGGGTACTCAGTGGTCGCCATACTACGATGTCGGTGGTATTGCGGATTTACCAATCGCGTTCGCGAACAACTTCTTGTATGACGATCAATACGATCTGGGTACTGCCCGTGCCGAACGTATGGTCAGCTACCGCAACGCTTTTGCGATTGGCGATGTGGGTGAACTGGCTATGGGTCTGGGCTGGCAAGGCGAGCACGACATGTACGATGCACGTATCCAGGCAGGTCTGACATTCTCTTTCAGTGCGTTCTCTATCGGTTATGCCTACAGCGGCGGTGACGTGGGTGTAGGTAGTCAGGAAAACGCAGAATCCAGCATTTTCTCAGCGAAGTACGGCAGCTATGGTTCAGGTCTGTACGTGGCTTTGGTTTACGCCATGAACGACTACATGAACGATGGATTTGCCGGTGGCAAAGTCAAAGACAGCGATGCGTATGAAGCGTTGGTCGCGTACGGTCTGGGCAACGGCCTGAACCTAAGCATCAACTACGAAGCAGTCGAAGACAATGACGACAGCGATACCGTATTCAGCCAGACGGCTCTGCAAGCAGAGTACAACTTCACACCGAAGCTGGTTGGTTTTGCAGGGTATCAGTTCGACTTGGGTAACGATTACAACAGCGATGAAAACGATGAGTGGATCATCGGTGCTCGTTACTACCTATAACTAGAATCTACTGCCTAAACACACCAACTTGTGTTTGCGCCTGTTCGTTTTGGACAGGCGTTTTATTTTTGGGTCATCGGGCCGCCATCAATCCGATGGCACGCGGATAACCAAAGAGAATGAAGTCGCAGAATGGGGCTGCGATCTTACTTTTGCAACGAAGTTCATTGATTTACTTCTGAATTTTTTCAACTAGGCTAAAATCTGCTCTCTTATTCACATCAGGGAAGAGTTTATGCAATCCGTTCGCTTACAGGATAAAGTCATTACGCCGTCCAAGATATTGTGCATCGGCCGTAACTATCTCGAACACATTCAGGAGTTGAACAATGCGGTGCCAGATGAAATGGTGGTGTTCAACAAAGCCAATTCCTGTATCAGTCAGCGTCTGCATTCCTTTCGTGATGAGCGCCTGCACTACGAAGCGGAGATCTGTTTTGTCGTTGAAAACGGTCAGTATAGCGGAGTGGGTCTTGGCCTCGACCTGACCAAACGTGAATTGCAGTCAAAACTCAAAGCCAAAGGGTTGCCGTGGGAACGGGCGAAAAGCTTTGATGGTTCTGCGGTCTTTAGTCGTTTCCTGCCGCTCAGTGGCATTGATATCAATGCGTTACAACTTGAACTGTTCATCAACTGTGTTCGCGTACAATGCGGAAAAGTGACGCAAATGATGTACCCACCACTGACGATTCTTGATGAACTGAAAAGTTACACGACGCTGAATGATGGCGACATCGTGATGACCGGGACGCCACAGGGAGTCGGAGAAGTACATCAGGGGGATGTTTTCCTCGGGCGTTTAAAATGCGGTGAGCAAACGCTGATCGAAATTGAATGGCTCGCTGACTGAAACAAATTCCTTTACCTTCACCCAAGGGCAAAGCGTAACCTCCGTGATGAGTGACATCTATCAGCGGAGGTTTTTTTATGGGTTGTTGTAATCAGGCACCGAATGGTGGCAGCGGAAACTTAGGATTGTTGGTGAAAGTCACCGTAGTGCTCGCCGCCGTTATCGTGTTGCTGACGTTCTTTTTCGGTTAGCTCTAAACGACACGCTTAATGGGCAAATACCCACAGATTCAGCAGCAGAAAGACGGCCATGCTGATGAGCGTGGTGAGTAATACGTTACGCGTTTTCCAGGCCAGTAGGGCCGCCAGTGCCGCCCCCCAAATGTACGGATTGTCGGCGGCCACCCACAACTGGCCCTGTTCGGGCATAAACACAATCGGTGCCCAAATCGCGGTCAAAACCGCTGGGCTGGAGTAGCTCAGCAGACGTTGTGCCTGAGGATTTAGTCTGAGTGGCAGTTTGGGCTCCAGAAACAGGTAGCGACTGAGAAAAACCAGTGCCGTCATGGCAAGAATGGATACGATCACCATTGTTAAACTCCTTTCTTTCGCCAGGTTTCACATAAATAACCGGCCAGCATTCCGCCGATACTGGCGATCATCAGGGCTCCTTCCACTTGCCAGTGATTCAGCATCACAGACAATACCAGAGAGACCATTACCGCCGTCACGACCGGTAGGTTGACAACATGTGGTATGACCAACGCAATGAAGGTCGCCGCAACGGCAAACTCTAGGCCAAGTTGATTCAGTGCGGGGATGTAGCTGCCCGCGATGATGCCAGCCAGTGTGGCTGCGTTCCAGGCGAGATAAAAACTCAACCCGGCACCGAGCGCATACCAGCGGTTAAATTGTTTCTCAGACTGTTGTCCGCAAACAGCGAACAGTTCATCAGTCAGGAGGAAACCCAGTGCCAACCGCCATTTGAGTGGCATTGGGCTGACCTTTTGGCGCATGGATACACTGTAAAGAAAGTGACGCGACGTGATGAAAAATGTGGTCAGCAACAAGGTTGCCAAGCCCGCACCTGCTTTCAGCATACCGGTCGCGACCAGTTGTGCCGAGCCCGCAAACAGAATCGCGGATAGCGCCTGGCTTTCAAGCGCGTTGAGTCCGGCATCAATGGCAAACGAACCCGCCAGAAGTCCCCAGGGAATCACAGCCACACTCAGTGGAATCATGGCAACAGTACCCCGCCAGAAAAGTTTACGCGGGCAGTCAGATGAAGAAGTTTGCAAAACGGTGGTATCCATAGCGTTATCGTTATCGAAAAATCATGAGGTTATCTAGCCACAAAACATCCAGTGAGGATTGCACAAAATTGCTATGCCAGGTGCATCATCGTAAGCGGATGGAGGTCAGATATTGTTTCGGGGTTATTCCCATGGCTCTTTTAAAGTGGCGATGCAAATGGCTTTGATCGTGAAAGCCTGCTTCCTGAGCGGCATCGGAAATCGAATGGCCACGTCTTAGCAGCGACCGGGCGCAGCGTAATCGAGACTGGATTTGGTAGGCGTGCGGAGGAAAACCAAATGCTTTCTGGAAAGTCCGCACCAGATAGTAAGGGCTGAGTCCGGCCAGTTTTGCCAGATCTTCCAGTGACACATCTGCCTGAGGAAAGTCGTCCAGAAACTCTTTCACCAGCAGGAGTTGTTTTTGACTGCGACTGACGGGCGGCTCATCAACCCTACGTTTACCGTGCCGGCAAATCAGCTTGACCAATGAGCCGTATACCAGCGTTTCTCGCAGCAAGCGGTTGTCAGAGTGTGTCAGCGTGTCAAACACCAGACGCAGTTGCTGTGCCATCTCGGGGTCATACACCACAGGTTCAGGGAAGTAAGGGATTCCAAGCCCAGACGAACCGGCATTTTCGGTTAACGCGGAGAATTGTTCAGGCAATGGATACATGGCTTTGTACTCCCAACCATGGTCGGTGGCGGAGTGACCATTATGGACTTCATCGGCGTTGACGAGGATGATGCTGTCTTGTGGGGCCACGTGATTGCCCCCCGTTCGGTAAAAGCGCTGGGCGCCTTTTTCTATCACCCCGATCGTAAAGCCTTCATGGCTGTGACGAGAAAAGTTCTGATGCTTGTATTTAGCATCCAGTAATTCCAGGCCGCCAAGCTCTTTGGCTAACTGAAAGTTTGCGGTTTCAGTAAAGTGCTCTGCGTTCTTTGCCATCTTATGCCCGTTGTTTAAATCCATCCTGTCTCAGCCTAGCGTAAGTCGTTTCGCCTGTTTTGTACAAAATTGCTTTTTTCGTCATGACAGCTTAGGTTAAAAAATAATCTCAAACGCTCTATTTTTACGCTCTTATTGAGTGGTTTGTAATGGATTGTTTTTCTTGGCTGATATAAAATCCGGCGCTTTCCTGATTCCATAATATTATTCCTATGATCGATCTTTCCATTTTGCCAGTATATCTGACGGCCGTCGTCGCCTTACTGCTGCTTCCCGGCCCCGACATGTTGTTGATTGCCAGCTCCAGTATGAGCTATGGCCGCCGTGTGGGTCTGTTTGCCAGCTTGGGTAACGCGACCTCTGGAATTATCCTGACTCTGCTGGCCGCGATTGGGGTGTCGACGTTGATTGCTATGAGCCCTCTTGCGCTCAAAGCCTTGCACGTACTGGGCGGAGCATATCTGCTTAAAATGGGATGGGATTGCTTGCGCGCAGAAGCAAGTGCAGCGCCTGAACTGGACGCCGGAGTCACGATGGCCCGAACCTTCTATCAGCGTGCACTGATCAGTAATCTGCTCAACCCCAAAGCCTTGGTGTTTTTCGTCATGTTCCTGCCTCAGTTTGTGTCCACCAATATTGACGCTTCGTCGGGAGAACAAATGCTGGTATTGGGATTGCTGCTGAATGTCCTCGGTCTGACGTTCAATCTTGTCCTGGTAGCGCTGGTTGGCTCACTAGGACGCTCGTTGTTGTCCAATCAGCGTTTTCGAACTTATCAGCATAAGTTTATGGGCGCGATCTTTATCTTGCTGGCGCTCTGGATGCTGAGTGGCTTCACACTCTGAAGCAGCAGAGCAAGACGACTTAAGGGCTTTTCTGGTAGAAAAGCCCTTTGTTTATCGAAGGACAGTAATGAAACATGGACATTGATTTTGTACAACATCCGGATGAAGCGGATTATCAGACCGTACGCCAGGGCATCATTCGTTACAACCGTCCGCACTTTTCCAAACAGGACGTGACTCCCGTGGCGTGTTTCGCGCGCAATGATCTCGGGGAGGTAAAGGGTGGCCTGACGGGAGAAATCTACGCCAATACGCTGTTTGTTGAGTTCCTCTGGGTGGATGACAGTCTGCGCAGTGAAGGGGTCGGGCGCCAGCTCATGTTGCGTGCAGAAGCAGAGGCAAAAGCGCTGGGCGTGACTCACTTGTATCTGGATACGTTTACCTTTCAGGCCAGAGAATTTTACATCAAGCTGGGGTTCGAAGAAGTCGGGCGATATACCGGTTACCCGACTCGCGGCGTGGATAAAATCTTTTTACAGAAATCCATTGGCTAACAAAAGCAAAAAGCAGCCTGAAAGGCTGCTTTTTGATTCCAATGGTGATTGGCTCAGAGCGATGTCTGATGGAAATCAATCAGTTCATTCATTTGCGCTTCGGCGCGTTGATAGGCCCGCTCATAGCTGTCGCTGTCGGTGAATTGGCCGACCACTTCGTAGTAGCATTTTAATTTAGGCTCAGTACCGGAAGGGCGTACCACCACTCGGGCACCGCCTGCCAGGTGGTAGATCAATACGTCACTAACCGGCAAATCAATAGGCAGCGTTTTACCATCGATGGTTGTTCGGGTAGACGTTTTGAAGTCCTCGATGACTTCGACATTCATCCCTGCAATCTCTGATGGCGGATTGGCGCGTAACTTATCTCCGACCGGAGGTGCGCCAGGATCGAGTGCGATGGAGCGTTGCGCATTAATGTACATGCCGTGCTGACGGTAAATGGCCTCAAGTTGATCCCAGATGGTTTTACCCTGGCTGTACAGCTCTGCCGCTAGCTGAGCAAAGGCCACCAGCGCAGATAAGCCATCTTTATCCCAGACTTTATTCCCGACGGTGTAACCCAGCGCTTCTTCGTAAGCGAACAGGAACTGGTGTTGATCACTCTGCTTCTGCATGGCAACGTTGGTCAGCCATTTAAATCCGGTTAGCGTCTGGTAGTACTCGGCGCCCGCCGCTTGAGCGACTTTGCTGAGCAAGCTTGAAGAGACGATGGTATTCCCCACCAGTTGTTTGTCCGGAGTCGGGCTTTTGGCCAACAAGTAATGGCCAAACAAGGTCCCGACCTGATCGCCGGTCAGCATTTGATAATCACCATCCGGCTTGCGTACTGCTACAGCGAAGCGGTCTGCGTCCGGGTCGTTGGCACACGCCAGTTGCGCCCCATGTTTTGCGGCCAGTGCCATAACCATGTCCATGGCGCCTGCTTCTTCCGGATTAGGGAAATTCACCGTTGGGAATGCGCCATCTGGCTCACGTTGCTCCACAACGCTGTAAACCTGATGAAATCCGGCATCTTTGAGCAACGTCTCGGCCATGTCTGCGCCGACACCGTGCATGGCGGTGTAAGCCAGACCAATGGCGTCTGGCTTCGTATGGTTAGCCAGCAACTCGTTGTTGTTCATGACCTGGCGATAAGTCTGGTAGTAATCGTCTGTTAGCCACACCAGTAAACCTTGTGCTTCGGCTTGATCTAAAGGCATCAGTGCCAGAGGTTGAGTGGCGGCCTGATCGATTTTGGCCGCAATACCGGAGTCGTGTGGGGGAATGATCTGTGCTCCATTTTCCCAATAGACTTTGAAGCCATTGTATTCTGGAGGGTTGTGACTGGCAGTGACTACGACGGCCGCAGCGGCACCAAAATGCATCACGCCAAATGCCACCACGGGCGTTGGGGCGACTTTATGTGTCAGGTAGACTTTAATACCCTGAGCCGCCAGTGCGGCGGCGGTATCGTGAGCAAATTGCTGCGAATCCGGACGCCCGTCATAACCAATCACTACGCCACGATGGGCGGCCTGTGGGATCTGTTCGGTGAGGTAGTGGCCCAAACCGGTTGCAGTTTCCTGAATCACCAGGCGGTTCATACGGTTTGGTCCGCAACCCACTTTGCCACGTAAGCCTGCGGTACCAAATTCAAGACGGGACTTGAAACGATCATCAAGCTCAGCAGTGTTATTCGCCTCAATGAGGGCTTTGAGTTCTTGTTGAGTTCTTGGATCTGGGTCTCTTTCAAGCCACTGAGTGATCTTTTCCATTGTTAATCCAACCTTTGTTTATGTGTTAAATGAATATTAAGTGATATTCATTATCATTTGTGGGGGCGCAATCGCTAAACTGATCATAACTCTTGTTATCTCATTGAGCGAATTGTCAAAAATTACCTTTTAAAGGCGTTGCACACTTTAGTTTGGACTTTCTTGCGCATTCGATAATCATTAACTAACGTTAATTAACATAAATATAACAAATTGTGCCGAATTCGCTGTTTCTACGGAAGTTTTCCTAAACAGTACCTCTCAGGTACTGGGGGGACAGAGGAGAAATCTTTTGATGAAAAGATCACTGATCGATCCAAGGACGCTGACCAGTTTTCTGTTTGTTGGTTTCGCCTTTCCTGCTATGTCTGCCGAACACTCACTGAACATGACGCGTGGTGTGACGGAGATAAGTGGCAAAGTATATGAGCTGCACATGCTCATCTTTTATATCTGCTGTGCCATCGCCATCGTGGTGTTTGGCGCGATGTTCTATTCCATTTTTAAACACCGCAAATCGAAAGGCGCGGTGGCCGCTCATTTCCATGAAAGCACCCGGGTTGAAATTGTCTGGACGGTTATTCCCATCATTATTCTGGTGTTGATGGCGATTCCGGCGACCAAAACACTCGTTGCCATGGAGGATACGTCCCAGTCTGATTTGACGATAAAAATCACCGGTTCTCAATGGAAGTGGCATTACAGCTACTTCAACGAAGAGGTGGAATTTTTTAGCTTGCTGTCGACCAGTCAAAAGTCGATAGAAGGGGTGGAAGAGAAAGGGGCGCACTACCTGCTTGAAGTCGACAACCCGCTGGTGGTGCCGATTCATCGCAAAATTCGTTTTCTGCTGACTTCTGACGACGTGATCCACAGTTGGTGGGTGCCGGCATTCGCCGTTAAAAAAGATACGGTACCTGGCTTTATCAATGAGGCCTGGACACGTATCGATGAACCCGGGGTTTACCGGGGTCAATGTGCCGAGTTGTGTGGTAGAGCGCATGGCTTTATGCCGATTGTAGTGCAAGCCATGGAAGAGGCTGATTATGAGCAGTGGCTGAGTGATAAGAAAGCCGAGCTGGCTCAAGCCAAGCAGGAAGCAGCATCAGCATTGACCGCATCGCTGTCAAAAGAGGAATTGATGCAACAGGGTGAAAGCGTCTACACCGCCCGCTGCGCTGTGTGTCATCAGGCCAACGGAATGGGGGTCCCGGGGGCATTTCCGGCGATTAAAGGCAGTAAAGTGGCTACCGGCGATCTGGATGTGCATCTGGATACCATTGTCCATGGTCGACCGGGTACAGCAATGCAGGCATTTGCCAATCAGCTGACCGACAAGGAAATCGCGGCAGTGGTGACATATCAGCGTAATGCATGGGGCAACGATACCGGCGATGTGGTTCAAGCCTCTGACGTCAATGCATTCAAAATGCAGGGCCAGGAGTCTAAGGAGGGGCAATGAATACGTCCACTGACACAAACGCAAAATCGGCGCCAGTTGCGGATGCTGAACTGAGTCGGTCCAATTCAACCATCGCGATTGATGAACCAGATCATCATGCTGCGCCGAGTGGGATTGCCCGCTGGATCTACTCCACCAACCACAAAGACATCGGAACGCTTTATCTGTGGTTCAGTTTTGCCATGTTCTTGATCGGTGGTGCGATGGCGATGGTGATCCGGGCGGAGCTGTTCCAGCCGGGATTGCAGTTGGTTGAACCCGAATTTTTTAACCAAATGACGACCGTGCATGGTTTGATCATGGTGTTTGGTGCGGTGATGCCTGCTTTTACCGGTCTGGCAAACTGGATGATTCCGCTGATGATTGGTGCGCCGGACATGGCGTTACCAAGGATGAACAACCTGAGTTTCTGGATTCTGCCTTTCGCTTTTCTGATTTTGTTATCGTCCTTGTTTATGCCGGGTGGCGGGCCGAATTTTGGCTGGACGTTTTACGCTCCGCTCTCGACCACCTACGGGCCCGATAGCACCGCCTTGTTTGTGTTTTCTGTCCACATCATGGGGATCAGTTCGATCATGGGGGCGATCAATGTCATCGTCACCATCATCAATATGCGTGCCCCTGGGATGACTTGGTTCAAAATGCCCATGTTTGTCTGGACCTGGTTGATCACAGCGTTTTTGTTGATTGCCGTGATGCCGGTGCTGGCGGGAGCCGTGACCATGGTGTTGACCGATAAATACTTTGGTACCAGCTTTTTTGACGCCGCTGGTGGCGGAGATCCGGTGATGTTCCAGCACATTTTCTGGTTCTTTGGGCATCCGGAAGTGTACATCATGATCCTACCGTCATTTGGCATTATTTCCGCCATTGTACCTGCGTTTAGTGGTAAGAAGTTGTTTGGTTATCATTCGATGGTCTATGCCACGTGCAGTATCGCGTTGTTGTCATTTCTGGTTTGGGCGCATCACATGTTCACCACGGGCATGCCAGTTTTCGCTGAGTTGTTCTTCATGTATTGCACCATGTTGATCGCGGTTCCGACCGGGGTCAAAGTGTTTAACTGGGTGGCGACCATGTGGCGGGGTGCGATGACGTTTGAAACGCCGATGCTGTTTGCCATCGCGTTCATTGTCCTGTTCACCATCGGTGGTTTTTCCGGCCTGATGTTGGCGATCGTACCGGCCGATTTTCAGTATCACGACACCTATTTCGTGGTTGCTCATTTCCATTATGTACTGGTGTCCGGCGCCGTCTTCTCCATCATGGCGGCTGCGTATTACTGGCTACCGAAGTGGACAGGGCACATGTATGACCAAACCCTCAGTCGTTGGCATTTTTGGTGTTCGGTGATTTCCGTCAACGTGTTGTTTTTCCCGATGCACTTTCTGGGGTTGGCTGGCATGCCCCGGCGGATCCCGGATTATGCCATCCAATTTGCAGACGTGAACCAGATTGTCTCGATTGGCGGTTTTGCTTTTGGCCTGTCGCAGCTGATTTTTCTCTGGGTGGTGATTAAGTGCATCAGAGAGGGAGAACAGGCGGAAGCCAAGCCTTGGGAACGTGCAGAGGGATTGGAGTGGACGGTTCCTAGCCCGGCGCCGCACCATACGTTCTCTACTCCGCCTAAGGTGGACTGAAGCAAGGGGGCACCATGGACGATTCTCACGGCAAGAACAAAAAGCTGACCCTGAAACTGCTGGTTGCGGTTGTGGCCATGTTTGGGTTTGGTTTTGCTCTTGTGCCGCTGTATGACGTGATGTGTGAGCAGTTGGGTATCAATGGCAAAACCAATACCGTCTCAGCCATTCAGCCACAGGGAATGGTGCCCGATGAGTCGCGGACCATCCGGGTGGAATTTATGGCGCACATCAGTCATGACATGCCCTGGAGTTTTAAACCCGAGAAGACATCACTGAACGTCCATCCCGGTCAGGTGATTCAGACCGCGTATCTGGCCAAAAACTTGTCCGGACACAAAATTGTCGGTCAGGCGGTACCCTCTGTTTCTCCGGGGTTAGGGGCAACTTACTTTAATAAAATCGAGTGTTTTTGTTTCAATCAGCAGCCGCTTGATGGCAACGGGTATGCAGAGATGCCACTGATCTTTTACATCGAGCCGGACATTCCGGAATCGATCCATACTTTGACGCTCTCTTACACCCTTTATGACATCACAGCGAAATCAACGGATGTGGTGCAGGTATCGACCGATGCCGCGCGCCGTACTGAGAATCAAGGAGCGACACAATGAGCTCAAAACATCAGAGTTACTACGTTCCGGCGCAAAGCAGCTGGCCCATTGTTGGCGCCCTGGCACTGTTTCTGGTGGCGCTCGGGGCCGGACTAACGGTACAGAGTTTAGGCGCAGAAGGGCATGCGGGTGTGTTTGGTAAAGTGGTATTACTGATCGGTTTTATCGCCTTACTCTACATTCTCGCCGGATGGTTCCGCAGTGTGATCATGGAGTCCATGTCCGGATTGTATTCAGAGCAGATCACGCGCTCGTTTCGTCAGGGGATGAGTTGGTTTATTTTCTCTGAAGTGATGTTTTTTGGCGCATTTTTCGGTGCTCTTTTTTATGCTCGCATCATTTCGGTTCCTTGGTTAGGTGGCGCGGGCAACAACGTCATGACCAATGAAGTGTTGTGGCCAACATTTGAGGCGCTCTGGCCGTTAACGCAGACACCGGGCGGAGAGACTACCGAAGCCATGCCCTGGCAAGGTATTCCGCTGTTCAATACGGTCATCTTACTAATGTCGTCAATTACGTTGCAGATGGCACACATCAGCCTGGAAAAAAACAAACGCATGGCGCTGATTGTGTGGCTGGAGATCACCATCGTTCTGGCCGGTTTCTTCCTGTACTACCAGAGTGTGGAGTATGCGCATGCGTATCAGGAAATGGGGCTTACCCTGCAGTCTGGCATTTATGGCAATACCTTTTTTATGCTCACTGGCTTTCATGGCTTGCATGTGTGTTTGGGGACGATTTTTCTGATCGTATTGCTGGCCAGAATTGCCAATGACCACTTTACCCCCAAAAACCATTTCGCATTTCAGGCGGGGAGCTGGTACTGGCACTTTGTGGATGTAGTGTGGCTATGCCTGTTTGTCTTTGTGTATGTGCTTTAGTAAGGACGAGGATTGGGTTCCAGCCAGCCTCCAAGCAGAGCAATGATGAGTAATACGACTACCACAGCGGACAGCAGAACCCGGCGACCCAAATAGTGACTCATAGGGCGGGCATTGTCGTCATCCGGAGAGCGAACCATCTGTACCAGCGCGCGAGCCAGGTTGAAAATGATGAACAGTAAGAGTAGGACCAGTAAGACTTTGAATGCCAATATCATTTCAGCTCCTAGTAGCAATGTATGGAAGTCTGGCCGCTTTTGGTTCGCCGCCGTACTAACTGTGGTTGTGTTTTCGATTCTGGTCAAACTGGGGCTCTGGCAACTCTCACGGGGAGAGCAAAAATCAGAACTAGAGCACACTCTGGCAGCCAGACAAACACAGCCTGAACGACCTGTTTCGTCGGTTTCAGTTGGTGATGATGTAACCGGTCTGAAAGTCAGCGGGCAATTTAGCCCCGTATCTGGCGCGTATGTGTTGCTGGATAACCAGACTTTTGAGGGCAAAGTCGGCTATCTGGCATATCAGGTGATGACCTCTGGCAAGCAAGCCCTCTTGCTTGAGCGAGGTTTTGTTCCTTCGACCGGAACGAGGCAAGTCCTGCCGGAAGTAGACTGGCTGACGGAGCCGAAAACATTGCAGGGGCGTTTGTATCAGCGAGCGATGAACCCACTCAGTGCGGACTTGGGACTGGAAGAGACCAACCCGATTCGGATTCAGAATCTCGACATCGATGCACTTTCAACATGGTTTGAGATAACCCTAGAGCCGTATGTATTGCAACCCACGGTGCAAAACTGGCCTTACGCGCAGCCGTGGCGGCCTGTGCCACTGAGTTCAACCAAACATTACGGTTACGCGCTGCAATGGTTCTCGATGGCGCTTGCGCTCTTGGTTCTCAGTGGTTGTATATTGATGAAAACGCTGAAAAACAACAAGACAAGGAGTGAAGAATGAATCGTAAATGGAAAGGACGCCTGATTCTGCTGTCGCTGGTCTTTATGTTTGCTTTACCCGCTTTATTGGCAAAAACCGTCCTGATCAATCATTGGTATCAATCCGGTGTGACGAACAAAGGACAGTTGATTGAACCGTCGGTGAGCTATCAGTCACTCGGATTGGTGAATCCGCTGCTCAACCAGAGCTGGCAATTGGCGTACGTGGTTCCTGAACAATGTGATGACTTTTGTCACCGTCAACTGTACCTGCTGAGGCAGAGTCATGTGGCTCTGGGCAAATACCAGCAACGGGTGACGCCCGTGGTGCTAATGACGCCGCACAGTGATAATCGCGTTCTCGGTGACTACGATTTTAATCCCATTGAGGTCAGTCAGGCTTTTGTGGAACAGATCAGTGAGTTTGAGGTGGTCATCGTAGACCCGTTAGGAACATTGGTCATGCGGTACCCTAAAGTTGGGAACGCCTCAGAACTGGCTGCCCAGAGCAAGGATTTGCTGGCGGATTTAAGAAAATTGCTTAAGTTGTCCCGAGTAGGGTAAGCCTTTGATTGCAGGGAGCATGTATGAAGGTTATCTATCTGGTTCGATTCAGTTTGCTGCTGACCGTGTGCGTCATAATGCTGGGGGCATACACCCGTCTGGCTGATGCCGGTTTGGGGTGTCCAGACTGGCCTGGATGCTACGGGCACATGACGGTCCCGAGTTCTACACAGCAGTTGATGCGGGCGGATCAGTTGTTTCCCGGATTGACGGTGGATGCGCCAAAAGCTTGGTTGGAGATGATTCATCGTTATTTTGCCGGTACGTTGGGCATGGTGGTGTTTTTGATCACGGCGCTGTCCCTGCGTGAAAAATCCATTCCTAAAACCTTACCGGTAATGATCTCTGTGTTGGTTGTTTTTCAGGCCTTGCTCGGCATGTGGACGGTGACACTGAAACTGATGCCACTCGTGGTCATGGGGCATCTGCTGGGCGGTTTTACGTTGTTATGCGCGTTGTCTTTTCTGCATTGGTTACTCACTCTGTCGATACACCGCGACAGCCATGTAGCAGCGTCGTCTTCTCTGCGCTTTCTGGCCTTAGGGACCTTGCTGGTTGTCATCGGACAAATCGCTATTGGTGGCTGGACGTCCTCGAATTACGCTGCGCTGATGTGCACAGACTTACCCATTTGTGAAGGTAACTGGGTACAGCATCTGGACTTTCGCACGGCGTTTACGCCCGTGCACTTTGGTCATGACAGTTACGAGTTCGGTGTATTGGAGTATGGAGCCAGAATGACGATTCATGTGACGCATCGTATCGGCGCTCTCCTGACCATGTTGATGGTTCTTACTTTGGCGTATCACTGTTTTCGTCACCCTAGTGGCCAATTACGAACCGCAGCGATTCGGTTGAGTCTGGTCCTGGCGATGCAAATATTGCTGGGGGTGAGTAACGTGATGTTTAGCCTGCCACTTCTGAACGCGGTCGCCCACAATTTGGGGGCCGCGGTGCTATTGGTGATGGTGTTGCATACCAACTATCTGTTGCGACAACCCGATTCGGTTCCAGTTCTGAATAAGGAGAGCATTCAATGAGCAAGTCTATTTCTGTTTCTCAAAGCGCTTTCCAGGCGCGTTCCGGGTGGCGAACCTATCTGACACTAACCAAGCCCAAAGTGGTGGCACTGATGTTGTTAACGGCACTGGTTGGTATGTGTTTGGCGGTGTCTGGACCGCTACCCTTGTGGCCAGCGGTATTGGGACTCAGTGGCATCGCGCTGATGGCTGGTTCAGCGGCAGCGTTGAACCACCTTATTGATAGACGAATCGACGCCATTATGGCGCGCACTTATCAACGCCCGTTACCCTCCGGTGACATTCAGGCGTCTCGAGTGTTTATGTTTGCAACGGCCATCGGTCTGGTAGGATTTGCTATTTTATTCTGGGGTGTGAATGCGCTCACAGCCTGGCTGACATTGGCCAGTTTGCTCGGGTATGCGGTGGTGTACACCATGTATCTGAAACGAGCGACACCACAAAACATCGTTATCGCCGGGATCGCTGGAGCTATGCCGCCACTTCTGGGGTGGACCGCCGTTACCGGGGAGCTGCATGCTCACGCTTGGTTATTGGTAATGATCATCTTTATCTGGACGCCCCCCCATTTTTGGGCACTAGCGATTCACCGTAAAGAGGACTACGCCAAAGCGGATATACCCATGTTGCCGGTCACCCACGGTGAAGACTACACGAAAACATCCATTTTGCTCTACACGATTTTGCTGGCGTTGATTTGTTTGTTGCCTGTGTTGGTCGGCATGAGTGGTACACTTTACCTGGGTGTATCGACAATCCTCAGCGCTGGTTTTATTCATTCTGCCTGGACACTGAAATATGCGCCGCAAAGTGATTCCGCCATCACGACATTTAAATTTTCGATTTATCATCTGATGGTGTTATTTGTGGCGTTGCTGGCTGACCACTATTTAGCGTTTTAGGTGATTTAGGCGCCTTCGCTCGAGGCGCCGGAACATCAGGGATAACCCCAATTTCAGTGCCTGACAATCCTGATACCACTTATCGACGTTATCGAACTCAATGGCATTTACGTTGGCCATTCTCTTTTTCTGGATATGAACTCAGTTACCTTAATAATATCAGAGAGATATTTTACTCTATCCGCCACAAAGAACTTGGTCAGGTCTCGAAAATCAACCAGATCCTAAGCGATATTTTGTTGGTGAATCAGGTTTTACCATCCGGATCTGATAACAGCGCCGGATTGTGGTAAACATGTTTGTTCTGGATAGTTATTGAACAATTATTACAAAAGGTAACCCTATGGCACGCATCAGCGCAGTAGAAAAAGAGCGCAAAAAGCGTATCTATGACGCGGTGATTTTCAACATCTTTATCAATGAAGGCTGGGAATACATTACTTATGAACGACTCAGCACAGAGTTGGATGTGAGAAAATCGACGTTGCAAGGCTATTACCCGACCCGGGCGCATTTTAGTACCGCGCTTCAGGACAAAGTCTTGCCGCTCATGATCGAAAAACTCAATTTTGCAAACAAAGACGCGTTTATTGACTCCTGGCAACAGGCGTTAATGGAAACGCGTTTTTTGATGGTTATCCGTATGTTTATTGGCAGTGCGCTGTCACCGGAAACCAGCAACGGTACTCGCCAGAGCCTCAATCACCTGCAACGGGAAATGCAACGCACCATGTCACAGGAGGAGGCAGACAGTGCGATTCGTGCTGTCATGGGGGATTCGATGGTGTTTATTATCAATCAGTAAGCCACCATTATTGTCAATTGGGCGGGAAAGACGGGATTTCCTGCCCAAGCCTCGTTACTTCCCACTTTCTACTCCTTCTTTCTCGAGTGTCGGTCTGCGTGATTTTTGACCAGGTTCGCGTGCTCATCCGCAGTCGTTTTGTGACTTAAGTATGTATAGTACTGCGTACTCTCAATAATTTTTACGTTGATAAGTGCCTGAAAAGAGTGATGGTGAAATAGGTGTTTTTGCAATTTTTAGAGTTTATTCGGAACCTTTTTCGTTATTTTAAAGCCTTTTCTTTGCTGTATATTAATTTTTACATCAACTTGTTTGTGTAAATGATTTGGTTATATTGCCTTTCTTTTAAAATAATGGTTGCGAGTCTGGTTTTTAATGGATAAGTTACAGGGAAGAGGAATAATCAGAGTTGAACAATTATGCATCAATTTTAATGCAAATGAGTTTAACCACCGCAATATAGGAAGAAGTAAGCATGTTCCAAACTGATGATGTACGAATTAACCGAGTTAAAGAATTATTGCCGCCAGTTGCGGTTTTAGAGAAGTTTCCTGCGACAGAGACTGCTGCTTCGACCACGTTTCAATCCCGAGAAGCGATTGCAAAAATTTTGAAAGGCGATGATGACCGTCTGTTAGTCATCATTGGGCCTTGTTCTATTCACGATCCGCAAGCGGCGATTGAATACGGTAAGCGCCTGAAAACTCTGCGTGATGAACTCGGGGACCGTTTGGAAGTGGTGATGCGCGTCTATTTTGAAAAGCCTCGTACCACCGTGGGTTGGAAAGGCCTGATCAATGACCCGTACCTGAATGATACGTTTAAAATTAACGACGGCCTACGGATGGGACGCAAGCTGCTTTTGGATCTGACCGATATGGGTATGCCAACGGCAAGTGAGTTTCTGGATATGATCACACCGCAATACGTGGCAGATCTGATTAGTTGGGGAGCCATTGGTGCGCGTACAACGGAATCTCAGGTACACCGTGAGTTGGCATCGGGTCTGTCCTGTCCGGTGGGCTTTAAAAATGGCACCGACGGTAACATCAAGATCGCCTCTGATGCGATTCGTTCTGCCGGCGC
This sequence comes from Vibrio sp. V38_P2S17PM301, assembly GCF_009904845.1. Lineage (NCBI taxonomy): Bacteria > Pseudomonadati > Pseudomonadota > Gammaproteobacteria > Vibrionales > Vibrionaceae > Vibrio > Vibrio sp. V38_P2S17PM301. Next base: position 112,758 of record NZ_WXWO01000108.1, read on the forward strand.
TTCTCACCATTTTCTTTCTGTCACTAAGTACGGCCATTCTGCGATTGTTGAAACCGCGGGCAACCCGGATTGCCATATTATTCTGCGTGGTGGTAAAGAGCCAAATTACAGTGCTGAGCACGTCCAAGCCATCAAGAGTGAATTGCAGGCGTCAGGTCTGCCACAAAAAGTGATGATTGATTTCAGCCATGCGAACAGTTCAAAACAATATCAGCGTCAGATGAATGTCGCGGAAGACGTCAGTGCGCAAATGGCAGCGGGTGAAGAGGCTATTTTCGGCGTGATGATTGAATCGCATTTAGTCGAGGGGCGTCAGGATTTGATGGATGGAAAAGCATCCACGTATGGGCAGTCTATCACCGATGCGTGTATTGGTTGGGAAGACACGGAGAAAGTCTTGCGCCAATTGGCAGATGCTGTGACCGCACGTCGCAACGCTTAATCACTCAACCGCCATACAATCCAAGGTAAAAAGAGGCCCGATTCAATCGGGCCTCTTTTGCATTTGTGACAAAAGAATAATAAAGGCTCTCATTGAGAGCCTTTATGCCATTCAAGCAAGTTTATTTAAGTGTTGCTACCGATGGAGCGGAGACTAAAGTCCCTGCTGCAAGAAACTCACCGTTGCTGGTCTGCATTTGTGCATAGTTCGGAAGATCCGAGTTATCGCTTTGCTGAGGCGCGACGAATGTCGAGTGCAGCGCGGTGCTGTTAAACTGTACAAAGCTTGCCGCTCCATCACTAAGAGCGGTGCTTGAATTCACCGTCGCCAGACCCAGTTTCGCAGCCAGTGGCTCGGTACCGGCAAACGGCGCGTTGGTCACTGAGTTCGGCACCGTGTCGTCTTGGTCCACTTCCGTCATGTAAAATGGAATGTTCACTTTGTCTGAGGTCAGCAGATTACTCGCATTGGTATACGGATCAACGGTATCCAGCACAGTTTGCGCCGCGTAAGCAAATTCGCTGAATCCACCTGCCAGTGTCGCCAGCGTTTCTGCTGTGGCCATTGACTCAAACTGCTCATAACACTCTTTTTGTTTATCTGCGGAACAGCTGCTGTCTGCGTAAGATTTGTAGTCAGCGGACAGGGCTGAAGTCAGGTTGTGCTTGATCTGCGGCCCAAACTCGCTGGAGCCCAACAACAGATTTGCGATCTGACCACCTGAGTTTTGAATTGACGCACCACTGAAGCTGTACAGCATGTCCGCGGCATCGCTACCGAGCGATTTATTGCCTGCCGCCACGGCTGTCGTGCCGACGATCCCACCTAGAGAGTGACCCAGCAGTTTTACTTCGGAACCTGTCATTGGGTTAAACGACTGCAGTGGTGATCCCACCAGCAAACCGGCTTGCAGTGACGTGACCAGGCTGGCGCGCAGTCCCAGCACATCCAGCACACTCTGGCGCACGTTGTCACGCGCTACCGCCAGATTGTTCAGGTTGAGGTAAGCCAGTACATCCGCGTTTGCGGAGCGGCTGTCATCCAGACTACGGCTGCCGTGTAGCGGCAGGTCAATCGCGATGACTGCAATGCCTGCTTGAGCAAGGTTAAACGCAAAAGCGTACGAGTTTTCTTTCGCAGAAGTAATGCCGTGCTGGTAAATCACCACATTGGTCGGGTTACCGCCGTTTGGCGTAAATAGCAGGAACTCCGCATTTTGCAGTGATTTCACCTGCGGTACCGGCGCGTAGCGGGTTAGAATACGATCCGCGTCCAGCACAGAGCCGTCAGATTTGGTCAGTGTCAGACCAACCAGTTTCAGCTGCTCCGTCACATCGGTCGCAAGTTTGGTGGCATCAATGCCCGCCGCCAGCAATTGCGCGCCGATAATGGCTTTTTCGTTGTCATCAGCCAGCGCCTCTTTAATCAGTGCCAGACTTGGCATGGCTGATTCCATCGGTTGGCTGTTCCAGTCGGCGTCAGTTTCAAGATAATAAGGTAGCGCCACTTGTCCGTGAGTGACATTCACGTCTGCACCAGAGCCTGTATACAACGCTTTAATGCCGGCTTTTTTAGTGCCGTCAGGGTCAATGTATTTGTCGAAGTCGGCGTCGTTATCGATGGCAGTATTGAAGTCCTGCGTTGTACCGAACACCATCGCGTAAGCAGTCGAGAGATCGACGTTGTTCGGGTTGGCGCCGTCTTTCCAGACACTGGCCAGGCCACCGTCTTGATTCAACGCAGTGGCAGTTGCGCCTTTAACGGCGTACAACGTGTCGCCGACAGACTGGGTGCTAAACCAGGTTGAATAGATGATGTCAGTGGTGTCCGCGATACCCGCCATAGTAAAGATGGTTTCGACACCCTGAGTGACCTGCTGAGCGGATGCCACTGCGCCGGTTTCATAAATCTTGGATTTCGATTTCAGAGCGGCGTAACTGCTGGATGTGCCCACCGGATCGCCGTTGACGTCAGTGACTTCATCGGTGATGGCAAGAATGTATTCGCTGCTTGGGTTGAGGTCTTTTCTCAGCACAATATTAATCCGATCGCTGGCGGAATCCGCTACAGCGACAAAATCGGTCCCCTGAACCAGCACTGATTTCACGCTGGGTGAGCCTGTCATGCTGTCGGTCAGTTCAACCAGATAAATGCCGGAAGTGACCAGTCCGTCAGCCAGACCTGCGCCTTCAAAATCCATCAGCAGTGGCATGGTCGTGGACCAGCCATCCATAGTGCCCATTGAGGCACGCGGGTTGGTGAGTTCGTCATCCCCTTCGGTTGGGATTTCCAGCGTACCGTCGCTGGTATTCATTAGCGCGAAAGAGGGCAGGGGCACACTGGCATTGGTACCTTGTAAGGCGAATTTAATCGTCGTATCGCGGCTCAGTGCTTCCTGAATGTAAGATTCGTACTGCGGTTCGTTGGTGCTGCTGGATGAGTTGTCACCACAGCCTGCCATTAGCAAGGCAGCCTTCAGCAGAGAAAGTTTAATTCCGTGTTTCATGATGAGAGCTCCTTGCTGGTTAGAAAGCGTAGTTCAATTGGACGGACCCGATATATGCGTTACCTTCAGAGTCGAAGGTCAGCTCATTACCCAGGGCATCCGTTTCTTTAAACGAACCATCTTTACTCCGTACAAGAGCAAAACCGGCATCCACACTCAGATTCTGACTGTAGATATAAGTGAGGCCGGCCGAGTACCAGTAACGGTCGCTGTCTGGAATACTCAGTGTGGCTTCACCTGCCTGTTCATCGTACGCAAAGCCGATGCGGCCAATCCAGTTCTGGTTAAACTGGTAGGTGCCACCCAGAGACCAGCGACCATTGTCGTCGTAGTCTTCTTTCTTGAGGAAACACTCGCCAGCTGTGCCGTTATTGCAGTCAGATGAAGTGGCTTTCAGCTCAGTGAAGGTGCTCCAGTCGGTATGTTGGTAGCTGTAGTGAACGGCAAACGCTTCGGTGATTTGGTGGAAAGCAGAGATTTCCCAGATGGCTGGCAAGCTGATTTCAAGGCGCCCGTCGACGGTTGACTTTGAGGCAATGCCAGAATCGTAGCTTTTGAACTCACCATCGTCGAAGTCCAGATCCACTTTTGATCGGTAACCGAAGCCAAAGCGGTTATTTTGATTGATTTCATACATGGCGCCCACATTCCAGCCCCAGCCGAATGTATCGCCTTCCAGACCAATCAATTTGTCTGAAGCACTGCCACCAAAAAATGGGGCCAACGCACCTTTGTGACGTGTCAGTTCCGCTTGTGCATACACTAGGTTCACACCGGCACCGATACTGAAATTGTCATTGATTCGGTAGGCCACACTAGGGTTAAGGTTTACCGAGATCAGTGACGTATCACCAGCCAGATCGCCGGCCTGAATGTTGTCCGGATAATCCGTGGCAACGCCGTAGGTGGTGAACATACCGATGCCCCAGGCCCACTTTTCGTTTACCGGGCTGATGTAATAAGCCGCTGGAACGAACTGGACTGGTGCCACATCTTTAGCGGACTCGCCATTGGTGCGATCCCATACGTCGACTTCCGGATCGATCACCGTCAGTGCACCGGAGAACTGAGCGCGATCGAAGAGTGTCATAGCAGAAGGGTTTCGCGCCAGAACTGCGGCATTGTCGGCAACGGCTGCCTCACCGGAGAAGGCACGTCCCAAGCCAGATGCAGAGTGCTCGGCAACCTGGAAGCCCGCAGAATGAGCTTGTGTCGCCATCAGAATGCACAGGGAGAGCGTTGAATAGTGCTTCATGTTCATTGTTGGACCTCCAAGGACCATGGTTTTTATAGTTAGTTCTCAATGATGTTAAAATTGTGTTACCGGAATGTCAAAGAAACTGTTTGATTAATATGTGACCGGAATTGAGTTTTTTGAAAGGAAGGGGAGAATAAACAAAAGCTTACATAGCGACAATTTAATAATTGCAGGTTTGACCAGTTCTATTTTGCATAATATGCAGATAAATATGCTCGAACGTGCCAGTTCAGGCGATATTGTTCGGTTTCAGTCACAGTAAGATATTGAGAAATATTAAAGGGCCCGCTTTTGGCGAGCCCTTAATAGGATAGCGTCTTTTCAGATTTCAACGGCCTACATAAGCAATTACGACTTTATCCTTATTTAATGTGCGGGAAAACACATAAGCATTGTTTTGTGGAATTACCGTATGGCTTCCTGCGCCTATTGCTGGGTGGCGCTGACGGAACTGGCCGACCGTTTGCCAGTGCTGCAATAAGGCCTGACGTTGTGCGTTGAGATCCCACACCATGTCCGAGCGTGTACCTTGGTGAAAATCATCCGCATACGGACCAACAGGTCGGCCGATTTCGTCTCCATAATAAACCTGAATCGCGCCGGGGCTCAGCAGCAAAGCACTGGCGGCGTTGCGCTGCATCTCAAATGACTTGAAGCGGCCGAAGAACAGTTCCGTATCATGGGATGACATGTAACTGACCGGAATAAAGTCTGCGGACTGCTGCATGCTATTGGCGTAATTCTGGTAGGTGTCAGCCATCTGGCTAAAACAGGCCGCGCCTTTATCGAGCTTTTTCTGCAGGTCGAAATTGATCAGTGCATCGAAGCCGTCATCAAAGTACGGGCTGCGATAAGCTGAGTGTCCCCAGACTTCTCCCATCATCCAGAACGGTTCGCCGCTGAGGTGGTGTTGCCCCCGCCACTGTTCCAGCTTGTCGGACGCCTGCTGCTTGAGGCGTTTCCATACTTCGCCTTCCACGTGTTTGACGGTATCGACCCGAAAACCATCGATACCGAACCGTTTCACCCAGTCTGTCTGCCATTCAATCAGATAATCGGTGACGGTATAGTCCGGGCGGCGGACCACGCGAGTCCCCGGGTTGTTCAATAACCATTCGGGAGGAGTGACGCCGCGTGTGGACTCGGTAACGAAATCCGGTAAGCCGGCCAGTGTCATGGTGATATCGCTGGAGCCGGGCTGAGGGTAACCGGGCAATCCTGCACGTACCCAATCGGCTCCCCACCACTGGGCCCACTCCGGGCTTTGGTAATTGATGGCCTGGTGGTAACTGTGCCAGTTTTCACCGGACTTCGGCACCCAGTCGGCCCAACTGGCAGGCATCTGACTGGTGTTGACCACCTCGATACCATCGAGTTGCAGGTCGGCCAGCGTGGCATAACCTGCATGATTTAACACGGCATCCAGCAGCACCTTGAGCCCGCGCTTGTGTGCTTCATCGACCAATGTTTTCAGATCGTCTTCGTTGCCGAAATTCTGATCGATTTTGGTGAAATCTCGCGTCCAATAGCCGTGGTAGGCGTAAAAAGGAAAACTACCGCTGTCTCCGCCGCCGACAAAACCGTGAACCTGTTCCACGATGGGAGAGAGCCAGATGGCGTCGCTGCCTAGGCTCTTGATGTAATCCAGTTTGGCGATCACCCCTTTGAGATCACCGCCATGAAAGGTACCGACTTCTTGTTGGCCGTCTTTTTTACGGCCATAACTGTGATCGTTGCTTGGATCGGCGTTATTGAAGCGATCGACCATCACAAAATAGATGTTGGCATTGTGATAAGTGAAACTGGCTTCCTCGCTGGTGTGTTCAGCCGGCTCCAGTAAAATCAGCCCACCACTGCTGGGTGACGGGGTTAGGGTCACCTGATGATCTTTGACGATGACGCGTTGCCCCGACAGGGTGTCCCTGAGCAGTGTGCCGTCGGTAAATGTTTCACCCAGTTGAAGGGTAACGGAGCCGCCCGCGTAGGTTTCACAACGAACATCTGGAATAGGCCTTTTGAATTCTTGCTTCGAGCTCTGTTTAGGCTGGCGTTTGAAGGTCAGCGTAAGCGCTGCCGCATCATAATAAAAGGCGTAATCACCGCTGAAACGGATGGGCAGCGACAGCTCAGTGGCCTGGTGACAGTTCAGTGCAATCGGGGTATTGAACTTCACTTTCTGCTCGTCGTTTGCCTGGCAGTTGCCTTCCACCCCTGTGATTTTGAGCGTGTAGTTGCCTTTGGTCAGAGGGATGACCAGCGGCGTTTCGGCTGACAGTGGAAAATCGCGACTGTTGGTGGTGGTTGAAATAGTTAGATTGGGTGAGGCAAACAGACCGGGCGAAGCCAGCAGCAGTGCCATCGATAAAGCCTTCAGTTTCATGTTCATTCCCTGTCATTATTGTTATCCATTGCTCATGATACTGCGTGGCTAAACCAGCCACATCCTTCCCAGAGCCTACGCCCCGAAATTTGCCGTCGCTCACAAACCGGCTTCAGGCGGCGTAGAGCGTGCAATAGGTTTGACGGACGGCCATGCAATAGTATGAAATAGCGACTGTTTGACGTTGGTTAAGGACATGAGACGTTCATGATTTACATTCCCCTGCCTATGGTGCTCTCACTGTTACTCATGCTGGTTGCCGGGCTGATTTACCTCAGGCGGCCAGAAAGTGGAAAGCCGGTGTGCGGATTTGTGCTGGTGTGCGCCGTGTCGCTGAGCCTGGTGGGATTACGCTGGAGTCTGGACATTGCCTTGCTGCGATTTTTGCAACCTGCCGTCGCTGCATTGATTCCGGTACTGGCATGGTGCTGCTTTATGCCGGCACACCGAGCCGGAAGCGTGTCTTGGTGGCATTTTTCCGGCCCAGCGGCGGTACTTCTGGGATCGTTCATATATCCCTGGTGGCCGTGGCCTATTGATGTGGCGCTAGTGGGGCTTTCCCTTGTGTATGGCGTGGCGTTATGGCGACTGTCCACACAACCTGCCGCGTATGTGCGATTGGAAGACAGCCGCTGGTTTGTGCTCAATGAGCGACTTGGCGCCGGGTTACTGCTGTTTTCCGCGCTGGTCGATGCATTGTTGGCCATCGATTTTGCCGTGTTCAGTGGAGAGCATGTGCTGACGATTGTGTCTGCGGCACACCTGATTATGTTACCCGCACTGGTGGCGGTGGTGATTTTGGCCAGCCGTACCATGCCATCTCTAACGGTATTATCACCCGATAACTTCACCGATCCGGAACCGTTGCCACTGGCAGCGGAAAACGACGATGACGCACGGTGCCAGATTGTCGCCCGACTGGATGATCTGATGTGCGAGCATAAATGGTATCTTGATACGGATCTCACCTTGGATCGCCTAGCGCGCAAGATGATGATCCCCGCACGTCAGATCTCGCGCGCCGTCAATCATGTTCATGGTGAGAACCTGTCTCGATTCGTCAACCGTTATCGGGTGGAGCATGCTAAAACGCTCTTAATTACGACAGATCAGAGCGTTACCGAGATCTATCTGAGTGCCGGCTTTCAGACCAAGTCGAACTTTAACCGGGAATTTGCCAGGCTCACCGGTGTCACGCCCAGTGCATTTCGTCGTCAAGGCCGCGATAGCTGCTCCAGTTTACAATGATGGTGCTGGACTACGATGCTGGTGCAGAAAGGCGGTAATGTCCTCATAGATTGTCTGATGCAGAGCTGCCCGTTGTGTGCCGACAGCATCTCGACAAATAATGCTGTCACCCTTGCTTTCTTGCTCAAGCATCGTCAGGGCATCAGGTTTGCACAACTGCAAGAAACTGAAGTGCATGGCCTGTTGGTAGACCCGGTAGCGGGTGTGGCGAAGAGGCAGATGTTCGGATAAAAAACCCGACTCCTGGCTCTGGGGAAGATCGCCAATATCGACACCTGCGGCCAGAATCAGTACCGGTATGTCAATCTGCCTGAGGCTGCTCACTGACAGACTGTGTGCCAGGCCGATATCCAACAGGATCGCGCGTTTGACGCGCACATCACGCAGGGGGTGACGTGGTGGCTCGTCGTCTTGCCGGGCAAACAAGCCCATTTCTGATGCTACACCGCATGTTCTTGGGTTTGGCGAGCGTTGACATTCGCGGCTCAACTGTTCGCGGTCCACTTCGGCACCCGTTAGCAAAAGAGTGCTCCAGCCACCTAAGGAATGGCCGATCACACTGATGTCGCGCTGATCGATATGCTCTGCCCAGAGGGGGTGTTGAGTCAGGCTGTCCAGTGTTCGTGAGAGATCAATCGGGCGTTGCCACCACTGCCGGGCATCTTGAGGCGCGTGGTTTCGGGATGTTGTTCCCGGGTGATTGACAGCGGTCACCAGATAGCCGGATGCTGCCAGTCGTGTTGCCAGCCAGTTCATATTGCGCCAGTTTCCCCGGTATCCGTGAGACAGGATTACCACTGGAAAACGGCCGGGTTTGACACTGGCATCACGAATGACCCGAGTGCCCACAAAAGCCGGATTGTCGGCAATCAGGCTGTAAGGGGTTGATTGTGATGTCGGGTACCAGACGCTGATGTGTAATGGTCGGGATGTCTGGCTATCAGCACGAAACTGAAGAAAACCGACGTCGTTTGCCTGCACCTGAGTTAAGCTAGTGAGCAGCAGCGCGATAACGATAATACATTTGTACATGGTGTGATGTCCTTTATGGGATAGAGAGCCAACAATAGCGCTCAGTCCAGATGCCAAGAGACCTGAATCGCGATCGAGGTCGTCCTCAATCGGGTTTTAGAACGTGCTAACTACAAGGAGCCAACAGTGAAAAAACATGCGTACCTGCTGTGCCGCTGGGCAGTTTTTGGGCTGGTGATGTTCTCGCCATCACTGTTCGCCGCGCCGGACTTCTTACAACCGTTTGTCGATATCCGGCAACCGTTATGGACGGTCGATATGGCTGAGCAGGATCGCCGTTTGTATGATTGTGGACTGGAGAAGGAACGAGAACGCATTTGCAGTGATGACTTTGTCTTTGCGCACACCACTGTCAGAGCAGAATGGTTTGTCTCGGGCGACCGCTTGCGACGCGCAGTGTTGCGGGCGGTTTATTCGCCGGCAAACTACGCTGATTTGCAGCTAAGTTTGCGACACTCGGGATATGGTATCGAAAGTGCGTGTGTTGAAACGCGTTGTTTTGACGTTCGGCAGGCGGTGCAGCGCCAGGGGCGTGCCGCCGCAGACAGAGCGCTGGTGACGTTCATCAATCAGCCTGGCAGTGCGCGTTCGATGACCCAGCAATGGGTGGCGTTAAGTCAGTGGGATCGCCCGAGCCCTGTGCTGCATGCAGAGTTGACCAGTGACGGACAGCAGATTCAGCTTAGTCTGATTCGGGCAGATGTTCTCGAGGATGACGATTGAGGAAGGCAATCATCGCCGATTCATCCAGGTAACCGTCGGCGCGTTTGTGCGCGCGCAGGTATTGATAGCCTGAGACGATCAGTCGTTGTTGCTCTTCGTCTGCCAATGGCTGACCGGTTATATGCTGATAGGCAATGCGGTAGGCTTCCATATCCACCACCTCCGCACGGCGATAAAGATAGCCACACCCCGTTGCCAGCCATTCCAGTGAGCAATTGGCCCGTTGTGCGATTTGATTTGCTTTGCTCAGACTTGGCTCGCTGCCTTTGAGGTATTTTCGGACCAGCCCCTCGGACAACCCGACACGGCGCGCAAAGCCGCTGATGCTTTCTTCACCAATCAGGTTTTTCAGTCGCTCAGAAAAACTCAAAACTCGTACTCCAGTTCGATTTTGTGCTCAGTATACGTTGAGCCGTTGTTGAAACAAGCATAAGGTATGGGCAGATTTTTACAGGAGAGAAGTCATGGTGGAGAAAGTAGCGATAGCACCTCAGGGGCCGGAGTTTTCTGAGCTGGTTCAGGGATACTGGCGACTGGCCGAGTGGGGCATGACACCGCAGCAGCGGCTGACGTTCCTCAAGCAACACATTGAACTGGGGATTACCACCGTCGACCATGCGGATATCTACGGAAATTACCAGTGCGAGCAGTTGTTTGGTGAAGCGTTGCAACTGGACCCGGTGGTCCGGGAGCAGATTCAGATTGTCACCAAATGTGATATCAAACTGTGCTCGGATCAATTTCCACAACGTCGCATCAATCATTACGATACCAGCGCGTCACATATTTATGAGTCAGTGAATAACTCATTGCAGCGCCTCGGGGTGGATGAAATTGATGTGTTGTTGATTCACCGTCCGGATGTGCTGATGAATGCCGATGAAGTAGCGGAAGCCTTTACCGAACTGCACAAAGTTGGCAAAGTAAAACATTTCGGTGTGTCGAATTTCAGCCCGCGTCAGTTTGAATTGTTGCAATCGCGAGTGAGCAAAGCGCTGGTGACCAATCAGGTGGAAATTAATCCGCTTAATTTTGAGGTGGCGCACGACGGTACACTGGATCAAATGCAGACGCTGCGCACCCGCCCAATGGCATGGTCTTGTCTCGGTGGAGGCAGTATTTTCTCCGGCGAAACCGAGCAATCAGCGCGCGTGCGTGCTGAGCTGGAAGCGATCCGTGAGGAAGTTGGTGCGAAAAGTATCGATCAGGTTATTTATGCCTGGGTGCGTCGCTTGCCGTCAAACCCGCTGCCGATCATTGGCTCCGGCAAGATCGAGCGCGTGGAATCCGCGGTGGCGGCTCTGGACATAGAGTTGACCCGCGAGCAGTGGTTCCGGGTATGGGTGGCATCGAAAGGACACGGTGTGCCATAAACCAAGCTTGTATTTACATTGTAAATTCCCTGGGCAGCGTCGGCTGCCCTTTTTATTGCCTGAACGCTGCCCATTCGTCCCGTTTATCTGCCGTTCACGGTGTGTATTCACCGTTGGTCGCAAAGTCCAGCGGCACCCATGGGGGTCTTTTAGTCTGAGAGTTACCAAAGACGAAAAGGAGACCGCCATGAAATTGACATTGTTTACCTCGCTGTTGCTGGTCAGCGTGCCATTGTATGCCGCGCCCAGTGACCAACTGATCGATCAGTACAATCTTGCGGCTGAAGGCGACCCCTCCCATGTCGAGCCTGTGTATCAGACTCTCCATCAGCAAATTGAATCGCACGGCGCAGACCCTCTTAGCCTGGTGTATCTCGGTAGCACGCAAACCTTAATGGGACGCGATGCTCTGATGCCATGGAATAAAATGAAATACACTGAACAGGGGCTGTCTACCATCGCCAAAGGTTTACGCCTGCAAAGTGTCAATCCTCAACCGCTGCAGGAGCAATTGATTCGCCAGGGGGTGCCTGAGTCGGTATTGACGACGGCCATCGCGGCGGCCACTTATACCTCATTACCGGACATGTTCAATCACTTCGAGCGTGGTTACGACCTCTATCTGACCTTGCTTAGCGAGCCGGTATTTACCCAGCAACCTTTTGCAGCCACCGCCTGGATTTACTTCTATGCGATCAAGGCGTCACTGCGTGCCAATGATATCGAGCACGCGCAGCAATGGACCCGTCTGATGGCTGTCCACAATGCAGAGAATCCCTACACCCAACAGGCGCAAGCCTTGCTGGCCCAAGCGGATTAAGGAGGTCTCATGCTGAAATTCAGTCAAATCGAGAAACATTACCGTCTTGGCAATCAGTCAGTGCCGGCGCTTTGCGGTGTCAGTGGCGAAGTGCAGCGCGGTGAAATGCTGGCGTTGTGCGGTCCGTCAGGATCTGGAAAAAGCACACTGCTCAACCTGCTTGGCCTGTTGGACATGGATTATCAGGGGCAGATTGAACTTGATCAGGTGCCCTGGCCTAAAGATCGCTACGCAGCGGCCCAGATCCGTCGTTCACAAATGGGATTTGTGTTTCAGAAGTTCAATTTGGTACCGATTATGACAGCGTTGGAAAACGTAGTGTATCCATTGATGCTTAATGGTGTGGCGATCAGTGATCAGCAGCGGCTTGGCCATCAGATTCTTGAGCGAGTCGGGTTGGGGGGCTTCGAATCTCATCGTCCGGACAATCTGTCCGGAGGGCAACAACAACGGGTGGCGATAGCCCGGGCCATGATCCATCAGCCACAAATTGTGATTGCGGATGAGCCTACGGCCAGCCTGGACAGCCAGACGGCAAACACCGTCATTGACATGATGAAGTCACTTGGCCATGACATGGGCACGACGTTTATTGTCGCGACGCATGATGGACGGATGGCGACGCGCTGTGATCGGGTCATGAACCTGGTGGACGGTGCACTGATACAGGAGACGATGAAATGGGCAAGCTGATTCTATCTCATGTGAAAATTGCGTATCTGAATCTGATGCGCAACCGTCGGCGCAGCCTGCTCTCGGTGCTGATCATCGCGATTGCAGTGTTTGCCCTGACCAGTGCGGGTGGGTTTGGTCTCTACACCTACGATTCGCTCAAAGAGTCCACGGCACGGGACACCGGCCATCTGACTCTCAGCCAACCAGACTATTTTATCAAGGATGAAGAAACACCTCTGGCAAATGGTCTGGCCGGCACCAACGCGCTCACCAAAGCGTTGATCGGCCACCCGGATGTGCGAGGTGTCCAGCCTCGGATAGAGTTCAGCGGACTGGTCTCAAATGGCAGTAAATCCACCATTTTTGTCGGGCACGGTGTCGATGAACACGAATTCGATATGAAAGGGCCGTTTCTTGACGTCAGACAGGGAAACACTTTGTCTTCAGTTGATTCGCAGCGTTATGACCCAGCGGAGCCGGAGGTGATGTTAGCGCTGGATCTGGCACGCAACCTCAATGTGTCGGTTGGGGATTGGGTTACATTACTGGCCACGACCAGTGACGGCGCTCTGAATGCCTATGACTTTAAAGTTCGTGGTATCTATTCGACCGGCGTACCGGAATTGGATAAACGTCAGCTCTACATCCATCTGAGCTCTGCGCAGTCATTGCTGGTGACGGACAAAGTCAGCACGCTAGCGCTGTTTTTGTTCGAGACCAGCCGGACTGCCGCGATGCAGGCATGGGTGGAAGATCAGTTGAGCCGTATGACGCTGGCGCAGCCACTGACCGTAACGCCCTGGCAGGAACGGGCCTTCTTCTACAAAAAAGTGCGTGCTCTGTACGACCGTATTTTCGGCATCATGGGGGCGGTTATGGCTCTGGTGGTCTTTGTCGCTCTGTTCAACACCATGACGATGTCGGTCACCGAGCGAACCCGGGAAATAGGCACGCTGTCAGCGCTCGGCACCTATCCCTCTGAAATTATCGCGGGCTTTATTCGCGAAGCGGGGCTGCTGGCGATACTGGGAGCACTCATCGGCGGTGCGTTAACGGCGGTGAGCTGTCTGGGACTGATGGTCGCAGACATACAGATGCCGCCTCCTCCGGGCAGAACTGAGGGTTATCCGCTCAATATCTATTTCTCAGCCGAGTTGCTGATGTACAGCGCAGTGGGGGTGCTGCTGATTTGTATTGCAGCGGCCTGGTTCTCGGCGCGTAAAGGGGTCAACAAACCGATTACGGAGGCATTGATTTATGTGTAGTTATCCGAAAAACGTTACTCTGATGGCGTTACTGATGTTGTTCAGTGTGCCGTCCTTGGCGCAGCTATCACGGGTAGAGAAAATGCTGACGCACGCGGATGCTTTCCGTCTTGATCTGGCATCGGCACATGTGGTGTCGTTGGTGACTCTGTATCAAAACGGAGAACAGGACAAGACTCGTCGTTACGACGTTTATACCCGTCCAGAACGTCAGTCGCTGGTGATTTTTAAGTCGCAGGTTGAAGCTGGGCAGAAAATGCTGATGCTAGGGGATAATTACTGGTTGCTGATGCCCAAAAGCCGTCGACCCATTCGCATCACTCCGATGCAAAAGCTGTTGGGCGAAGCCTCCATCGGCGACATTTCGACCTTGAAATGGAGTGATGATTACCACGGGCAATGGCAGGCAGAAGAGATCCTGGCACTTGACGGACAGCAGGTTACGGCGAATCGACTTGAGTTGTCGGCCGCCACTGACGGAGCCAGCTATCAACGCATTACCTTGTGGCTCACTGCCAGCGACGATTTCCCACTTAAAGCGGATCTTTATTTACGTTCCGGTAAGCTGGCGAAGCAGGCACGGTTTCATGCCGGTGATGATGATGGCAAGCGCCGAGTGGTTGCGATGACACTGTTTGATCGTATTCAGCCAGCCAAAAAAACCGTGATTGAATACCAAAGCATTGTCCCGGTGAACCTAGACGACAAGTACTATAACCCGGCTTATCTGGCCCGAAGCGACGCGGTGGAGTGGTGAGATGAGAATCTTGTTGGCGTTGCTGCTGTGGCCTTTGAGCTGTACGGCTGAAGATGTCTCGTTTGACTGGGATTGGACGTTGAGCGCTGCCACAGCACAAAGTACTGACAGCCCGTTTTTCTCACCCACTGACGCCGAGCGCCAGACACTCGATGCATTGTTGGATGTGCAGACCCACTGGCAAGGCATGACTGGGCGCCTTGCCTTGCGCGCAACGAACGTGCTCAGCAGTGACGAAGAAGCCCATGACGGAGAGGTCATTATCCAGGAGTGGTTCTGGCATCACAGCTTTGGCAGTGTGGATGTGACAGCAGGAAAACTGCGTCTCGATTGGGGCGTTGGTTACGGTTACCGGCCGCTGGACATCTTTAAACCGTATCGTCGCCATCCGGTCGGCATTCAGGTTGAAGAAGGGGCAGGCACGCTATTGCTGTCGCATTTTGATGCGCTGGGTGACTGGAGTGTCGTGGCGACCGATTCGTCCTGGACGCAGCAAGAGGGCAGTGAGCTGGAACAGGCGGCGCAGCAAAAAGGCATCGGTATCCGCCGCTATCTCTTACAGGGTGATACCGAGTGGCAGGGCATCGCATATTACGATGATGTCAGGCGTGGCCTGCTGGCAATGTCGGTGATCTCCGTTCTTGATCCGGCTTGGGAGTGGCACGGCTCACTGCTGTATCAGAATCGCTATCTCTCTTATGTCACAGATAGCTCTGCTTTCGCCCCTGAGTTGAAGACGCAAAGCAGTGGCTATCAGGGATTGCTGGGTCTGAACTGGGCCAGTCTTAGCGGGCATAACATCATTGCAGAATACTGGTATGACAGCCGGGCCTGGAGCCAGTCTGAGTGGCAAAATGTGCGGCAAAGCGCACAGCAGTGGCAGCGCTCGCCTCTGGCACAGTCTCTCGCGGCGGGATACAGCCATGCCAATCTGGTGCAACATAATTTCATGCTGCACTGGACGATGGCGGCGACTGCCTGGCGGGAATGGTCATGGAGCCGCACTCAAAACTGGCTGGATGATTTCACTCCGACCACCGATGTCTTGATCGCGCCACAGGATGGCGGAGTGATTGCCACACAGTGGTTCAACTATCTGGCCTGGGATAGTGGTACGACGTCTGTGGAAGTGGAAGTTGCCGCACGTTTTTACACCGGACGTTCCGAATCTGCTTATGCCAACCTACCGGATAAGCATATGATTCTGTTAAACCTGAAAGGAAAGTTTTGATGTCTGAACTCAAGCAACATATGTACGACAGTGCAAAAAGCCTGCTGTTCACCGCGCTGTTTTGTGTGGCCATTGCGTTTGCCACTCAGACAATATGGCCAAGTAAGCTGCAGGAACATCTGGCGATCAGTTTTGGGTACGGATTCAGTGCAGTGATTGCGGCACATCTTATCGCGTTGCTAAAGCCGAACTGGTCGTCGCGTCAGGTGAATCTGTTCGCGGTGTCCAGCTCCATGGTTATCGGCACGCTGAATGCGTACTGGTGGCTGAGTAAATACCCCAAGTTCAGTCACTTTTCCGCGATGAAACCAGTGATTGTGCTGGGCTTTATCTTCACTGTCGTTTGCTTCGTCTATTTTTATGCGCATGAACAGCGCTTGCTGGCAGAGAAGGCGCTGGAAACGGCCAAGCGCAAGCAATCTGAGCAGGACAAAGCGCTGCTCATGAGTCAGTTAAAGCAGTTGCAAAGCCAGATTGAACCCCACTTTTTGTTTAACACGCTGGCCAATATTCAGGCGTTAATTGATACCGCGCCTCAGGACGCAAAACAGATGTTAAACCGGCTCACAGAACTGCTTCGCGCGACGTTGAACACCACACGCAGTCAGCAAGGCTCCCTGAACAACGAACTGGCGTTACTTGAAGCGTATTTAGGTATTCAGAAAATTCGATTGGGCGACCGGTTGGATTACACGATTGACAACCGATGCGGTGACAACGACCTCATGCTTCCACCGCTGCTGATCCAGCCTCTGGTTGAAAATGCTATCCAGCATGGTATTGAGCCGCAGCCGCGCGGCGGTGCAGTGACGGTGACGGTGACAGAGAATGCGCAACGGTTGATGATTGAAGTTTCAGACAGCGGCGCCGGGCTGGGAACATTTCCGGATACCTGTGGAAGCGGGTTGGGATTGACCAACATTCGTCAGCGACTCATGGCACTGTATGGGGAACAGGCGCGCCTGATCATTCAGGAAAGCCCGGGTAACGGTGTAACCGCACGCATTACCATTGCAATCGAAGAGTTAACACAAGGAGAAGCGGATGTCGGTGACTGCGATCATTGCGGATGATGAACCTTTACTGCGTCACCATCTGAAACGAGAGTTGGCAGACGTCTGGCCCCAGCTCGATGTGCTGGCCAGTGCCGAAAACGGCGCACAGGCTCTGGAGCTGATCGCCCAGTTACAGCCTCAGATTGCGTTTCTGGATATCCGTATGCCGGGACTGGACGGGGTATCGCTGGCCAGGCAGCTATCCAGGCAGACAAGCGCGCCTCTTGTAGTGTTTGTGACGGCGTATGATGAGTACGCGCTCGCGGCTTTTGAGGCCAATGCCGTTGATTATCTGCTCAAACCGCTGTGTCAGGAACGTCTGCTGCAATGTGTGCGG
This sequence comes from Vibrio sp. V38_P2S17PM301, assembly GCF_009904845.1. NCBI lineage: Bacteria > Pseudomonadati > Pseudomonadota > Gammaproteobacteria > Vibrionales > Vibrionaceae > Vibrio > Vibrio sp. V38_P2S17PM301. Next base: position 129,860 of record NZ_WXWO01000108.1, read on the forward strand.
AAGTTGCAATCTCGCCTCCAAAGCGGTGACGTGGGAGTGCCTTTGCAACTGGCATCGTTGCTGGAAAAAATCGAGCATGCATCGCGTGACGTCGGCCCACAGTATCTGCAATGGATTAAAGCTTCGAAAGGTGATGAAATTCACCTGATCGCGGCCACCGACGTGTTGTATCTGAAAGCCGAAGACAAATACGTCACTCTAGTGACCCTGCACGATACGTTTTTGTTGCGTACCTCACTCCGCGAGCTGCTCACCCAGCTCGACCCACAACAGTTTTGGCAAATTCATCGCTCAACGGGAGTCAATGTTTCGGCGATCGACAAGGTGAAGAAGGATTTTAGTGGCAAAATGCATGTGTACATTGGTGATGCGAAGTTGTCAGTCAGTCGTGCTATGCAGGCGTTATTTCATCAGAATTAATGATATGCAGGCCGGGAATATGTTCAAACCTGATACCCAGGTTAACTGAAGGTACAAAAAATAGAATTCGCCAATAATTTGACTAGTCCTTATCGTCAACTTCATGTATGTTCTGTCACCAATAGATACAATAGATTAATTCTGGTTAATTGCCGTCAGTTAGAGTTTTCTCCGGTATACTAATACCTGTTAAGTTGCATAGCTGAAAGAACAGAATCAAGTAAGATGTGGTCGCGCGTAAAAGTCGTGGTTTATCTACACTTTATGGACGCGATACAACGGATTCCTGAAGTCGTGAGGGTCGGATGAGTACAAATGTTTTGCTGCAAAAAGCGATGGTTGAAGAAGTCAACGGGGAAGTCATCGCTGTCAATGAAAAAGGGCTGGCCCGAGTGGTTCGCCCAGGTGATGAGTTGCTGGCTGGGGAGATTCTTCTGACGGTCAACGATGCCTCTGCTGTTGTAATGATCAATGGTCAGCCAACGGTCGTCGACCAGAACTGTGTGGCATGTCTGGCACAGCCACACGGTGAGGACACCGTATTCGAGGCATTGGCTCAGACTCCGCTGGGGGGCGCCGTTGCTATCGATCCGACTCAACTGGATAACACGGGCTTTGGCGCCGATGAAATTCTCGCCATCCAGGAAGCCATTCTGGCCGGCGCTGACCCGACCGAAATTCTTGATCCAACCGCCGCGGGTGGCAGTGATGGTTCTGCGAACGCCGGTTTCGTGACGGTGGACTACCTTGGGCCGGAAGTACTGGCCGCGACATTCTTTGAAACCGCAGGTTTTAACAACAGCTTTGAATCTGAGGATGAAGACCCGTTTAATCCGCTGGTGTTTGCTGCTGGCGGTCAATCTCTGGCAGGCGAACTGACAGAAGGTTCATTGACCCTATCGACGTACCCGCAGTCTATAACAGTTTCAACTTTGGTTCAGGCGGGCGATTTGCCTCTGGATGCCACGTCTTTTGTTCCGGACCCGGTTTCTCTTGCTTCTCTTTTGGCGGAACTCAATTCAGATATCACGTCTTCCGGACAGCCGGTGACCTTTACCTATGACGCTGCCAGTAATGCCATCATTGGTGAACTCAATGGTAGTGAAGTTCTGCGCATTGACATAACAGCCACTTCGGTGGGTAAAAATATTCAGTTGGATGTAACCACGACGATCAGTCAACCGATCGATCATGTCCCATCAGTCGGGGGGGGGCAGGTTGCCATTAATGGCGATCAGATCAACATCAGCTTCGACATCACTGGTTCAGATACTGGGGGGAATGCGATTCAACAACCGATTGATGTGGTGGTTGGCATCAACGATGGTGTGGATCCTGCGCCGCAAGATGTAAATATTGAAAATATTGAGTCGTCCAGTGCTGTAATTGAAGGCACCTTGGTTGAAATTGGCAGTGATGAACTGCAATCGGTGACGTTTGACTCGTCCGCGCTGGCGCAATTTGATGGCCTGATGAGTGATAATCAGGCGGTAGCCGCCACTCTGTCTGAAGATGGCACAAAAATTACTGTGACGATTGCCGGCAGTGACGAGGTCGTACTGACGGTCTCCGTCGGCACTGACGGAAAATTCCAGTTCGAGCAGTTCAAACCGCTTGAGCAGACCAACAGCGATGACACCATTAAACTGTCATTGCCAACCACCATCGTCGACTTTGATCAGGATACGGTGAACAACACCATCAACATCAGCATCATCGACGGTGACAACCCTGTGATTGATGATGTGAGCGGTTTAACGCTGGACGAGTCTGGTGTGACCGATGGCTCTCAGGAAGGCAGCGCCATCACGTCAGGTAGTGGGACCATCAGTGCTACTCAAGGCAGTGACATTATCGATCACTTTGAACTGGAACCTGCGGAGTTTAATCAGGATGGTGCTCTGATGTCTCAGGGGCAGGTGATTCAACTGGAGTTGGTGTCAGACGTTAATGGTGTACGCACCTATGAAGGTTACATTGAGCTGAATGGCAGCCGCGTGACCGTGTTTGATATCAAACTGGATTCTCCGTCTCTGGGAGAATACGAGTTTAACCTTTATGAGCAATTGGATCATACGGGTGCAAACGACGAATCCTTGAGCATCAATCTGCCAGTGTATGCCGTTGATGCCGATGGCGACCGCTCTTCGTTGACTCCAGGGGCGAAAGATTCTGAAGCGGCGCAGATTGTGATTGAAGTAAAAGATGACGTTCCGACCATCAATGATGTGGATGCGTTGGATGTCAGCGAAGACGATCTGGCCAATATTGGCTCCGATCAGAGCGATCCGGTCAGTGTCGATGGCAAGTTCACCACCACGCAAGGCTCGGACGGGGTGGTCAGTTACCAGCTGGACGGCAG